>JAYRMP010000008.1:0-3209 GCA_041912655.1 Novosphingobium sp.
CTGCGGCAGGCCCAGCGCCTGGCGGGCGCGGCGCAGCGCGGCGGGATCGAGCGGCAGCGGCCGGTCGGGTGCGCCATGTTCGATCACCGCGATCTGCCCGGGCTCCACATCGCCGCGCGCCAGCAGGATGCGCTCGGCAGTGCGCGACATCACCACCAGCCGCGCGGCGTGGCGCACCAGCCAGGCCATGACCCGCTCTTGCGCGGCGTCAGGCTGTTCCAGCACCGTGTGCAGCGTCACCACCAGCGGCGCGGCGATCGGTTCCAGCAGGTCGATCACCCATTCCCCCGCCTCGCCGCCAAAGATGCCGAATTCATGCTGCACCCAGACCGCATCCACGCCGCTTTCGGCGATGGCGCGCCCCGCGCGGCCGTGGCACTCACGGTCGTGTTCGGCGATGGTGTGGAGCACGCCGGGGGGCGGCGTGGCGCGCTCGTCCGTGGCCATGGCATAGATCTCGATCTCCGCCTCCGGATCGGCGCGGCGCAGGCTTTCGACCATGTCGGCGGTGAAGGTAGCGATCCCGCAGCGGCGCGGCGGGAAATTGCCGATCACCGCCAGCCGCAGGGCGTTCGAGGACCGGGCCAGCACCGGGCGAGGGCGGCCCTGCGTAACCTCCGCGTTCACGTCCGGTTCTCGCGCGGGTTGACCAGGTCGGGCTGCACCCCCGGCGGGAGGGGCTGCGGGGTTTCCTGCACCGCCATGCCCTGCCGGGCCTGCCCGATCTCGTTCAGCCGGGCTTCGGCCCGATCCCAGTTGGCCAGCCGGTCGAAGAAGGCGGCAAGGAAGGCAGCGCGCTTGTTCTGGTAATCGAGGTAGTAGGCGTGCTCCCACAGATCGCAGCACAGCAGCACGTCGGCGCCGGTGCCCAGCGGGTTGTCGCCGTCGTGGGTTTCAGCAAGAGCCAGGGTGCCGTTCTCCACCACCAGCCACAGCCAGCCCGATCCGAAGTGGCCGGTGCCCATGTCGCAGAATTGCTGGCGCAGCGCCTCCAGCGACCCGAAATCGCGCTCGATCAGGGCGGCCATGCCCGGGCCGGGGCGCGTCGAGTCTGAAGGGGCAAGGCTCGACCAGAACATTGCATGGTTCCAGTCCTGCGCCGCATTCTGAAAGATCCGCTGCTGCAGGCGGTCGGTGCCGTCGCGGGTGCGCTTGATCAGCGTTTCCAGCGTCAGGCCGTCCCACGGGGTGCCGGGGACAAGCTGATTGAGCTTGTCCACATAGGCCTTGTGGTGGCCGCCGTGGTGAACGCGCAGCGTTGCTTCGGACATGTCGGGGGCAAGGGCATCGGTTTCGAAAGGCAGGCTGGGGAGGGTGAACATGGGTACTCCAGTCGGTGCAGTGCCGGGCTTCAACCCGCGACGAGCGGGGCGGGTTCCAAGGCGGGACGCGGAACCCGGCGAACGGGGCAAGGTTTGCGATTGTCCGCAAATCGAGGAGATTCCGATGCTGTTCAGACCCGCCGCCTGCCTGATCACCGGCCTGTTGCTCGCCGTGCCTGGCGCGGTCCCGCTCGCTCTGGCGCAGGACATTCCCGGCCAGCCGCCTGCGCCGCCGGTGCCGGAGAACCCGGCGCCGACGCCGCAGCAGCCGGTCGAGGTGCCGCCGCCGCCCGCACCACCCCAGGTCGACCTGCCGGCGGAAACTCCGCCTGCCCCGCCTTCGCCGGGTGATGCGCCGCCAACCGCGGCGGGGCAGGCGCCGGTGGTGGTGACCCACATCAGCAACGTGCTGCCGCCTCCGCCGCCGCCGCAGGCGGTCTATCCGCCGTGTTCGGCTACGCTGCGCGACCAGTGCACCCAGCGCGAAGGCCGTGCCCGCCCGCGCAAGCGGCGGTGAACTTCGAACTAGGCTGGAAAGGAGTGCTGTGCGCGCCCCAAAATAATGCGCCCCCCGCCGCAGCAGGAAGCGGCGAGGGGCGCAAATACCGGCCCTGGGCGGGAAGGGTCGAATGGACCGGCACGGGGTAGAACGCACTGCGCCGGCAGGAGTTCCCGCCCTTCCGCAATTTTTTCGAAAGGTCGGATCTTCCTGCTGGCTGGGTGCGCAAGCGTACGGCGGCGGCGCCCGGGGCAGGCGAAACAAACCGCGCCCTGCCGGGTTTGAAAGGATCCAAACCAAACAGCGAGAGGCCGAACATGGCAAGCGACGACCAATCCAAGCAGGGCAGCACTTCCAAGGCAGAGGACCAGGCGGGCAAGAACGGTTCCGCCCAGGGCAAGTCGGCAGGCGACGCCGTCCAGCTGCTCAAGAGCGACCACCGCGAGGTGGAAAAGCTGTTCGCCGAGCACGAAAAGGCCGGCACCCGCACCCGCAAGAAGGCGATCATCGAACAGATCACCCAGGCGCTGAAGATCCATGCCGAGATCGAGGAGAAGATATTCTATCCCGCGGTGCGTCAGAAGGCCGACGCCGAGGACAAGCTCGACGAGGCGCAGGTCGAACACGACACGATGAAGATCCTGATCGCCGATCTAGAGCAGGGCGGCGGCGGCGAATACCGCGATGCCAAGGTCAAGGTGCTGTCCGAATACGTCAAGCACCACGTCGAGGAAGAGGAAGCCTCCAGCGGCATTCTGGAACAGGGCCGCAAGGCCGGTCTGGACCTCGCGAAGCTGGGCCAGCAGATGCTGGAGCGCAAGCAGGAGCTTCAGGCCGATCCTGACCAGATCCGCTCCGAGCCGGTCTCGCTCCAGGGCGCGATGATGCAGGGCCGCGGGATGTCCGAAGAACGGGGCGGAATGTCCCGCGGGCGCAGCGGCATGGCCGAGCGCCGGGGCGGCATGGAGCGCGAGCGCGACGAGGAAGGCCGCTTCATGAGCGAGCGCGGCAGCGGCGAGCGCCAGCGCTGGATGCGCAGCCGTGACGGCGGCGATATGCGCCGTTCCTCGCGCTATGAGGACCAGGACCGCGAGCGCTACGCTTCGTCGGCACGCGGGCGGGACGACGATGATCGCCGCCGCGACAGCCGCGATGGCGGACGTTACGAAGGCGGTCGCTATGACGAGCGACGCGACGACGACCGGCGCAGCCGGGCGCAGGACGAGGAAGACGAGCGCTATTCCCGCTCCTCGCGCGGACGCGGTCGCCGCGACGACGACGATGGCCGCAGTCGCAGCGGCTGGTTCGGCGATTCGCGCGGCCATGCCGAGGCCGCCCGGCGCGGCTGGGACCACCGTCACTGATCGCCGCCGGCCCCCAGGGCCACA
>JAYRMP010000008.1:3219-55923 GCA_041912655.1 Novosphingobium sp.
GGCGGCCGGGGGGGGGGGGGCCCCCGGCCTGGTTGGGCCGCGGGCCCCCGGGCCCCCCGCCCCGGGGGGGGGGGCCCGGGGCCCGCGCGCCCTTTTGCTGGCTTTCAGGGGTTTAGCGGCAGCGGATTCCGCCCGTTTCCACCTCGTGACCGATCGCTCCGCCCAGCGCCCCGCCGATCAGCGCGCCGATGGTGCGCGAACCACGCGGCGCGATCGCATCGCCCAGCAGAGCCCCGGCTGCCGCGCCGACGATCAGCCCGGTGGTCCCGTCGCTGCGGCGGCAGTAATACCGCCCGTCCTGGCCGCGATAGATCCGGTCGTTGTAGCTCAGCCGCCGCTCACGGTAATACCGGCCATCGCGGTAGTAATCGTAGGGATCGTAATAGCCGTAGCGCGGGTCGGGCCGGTCGTAGTCCCAGCGCCGCCAGTCGTTATAGCTGGAGGCGTAACGGGCATCGTCGTCGTAGTAGCCGCGCGCGCAGCCGGAGGCGAGCGGGGTCGCCATGGCCAGCATCAGGCTACCCATGATCAGGGATCGCATGATCTGCTCCTTTCGGTTGTTGGAACAAGGATCAAACCGGCAGCGCTCACGCTTGGTTCCGCCGGTCCCCTCGCTCCCGGGAACCGCAGCGCGGTGCGCAGGTTTGATCAGGGACACCCCCAGCGAGGAGTTCTCCCTTGCCTGCGCGCCCCTATTGGAAGGGCCAGATCCGGCTCGCCCTCGTTTCGATCCCGGTCGAGGTCTATTCCGCCACCCGCAGCGGATCGCCCACCTCGTTCCGCCAGATTCACGAGCCAAGCGGCAAGCCGATCCACTATCTGAAGGCGGTCACCGGAATCGGCCCGGTCGATCCGGAAGAGATCATCCGCGGCTACGAATACGAACGCGGCCGGTTTGTCCTGCTCGGCGAGGACGAGCTGGAAGCAGTGCGGCTGGAATCGCGCAAGACGCTGGAACTGGCGCTGTTCGTCGACGAGGGCGAGATCGACGCGACCTGGTTCGAAAAACCCTATTACGTCGTCCCGGCCGACGATCTGGCGGTCGAGGCCTTCGTGGTGCTGCGCGATGCCCTGCGCGCGACGCGCCGCTCCGGGATCGGCCAGCTGGCGATGCGCGGGCGCGAGAACGTGGTGGCGCTGATGCCCTGCGGGCGCGGGATCGTGATGCAGACGCTGCGCTATGCCGATGAACTGGCCAAGGCCCAGGGCTATTTCCGCGACATTCCGGATGCCGAACCCGATCCGGAACTGCTCGAGCTTGCCGAGACGCTGATCGCGCGCAAGAGCGGGGAATTCGATCCCGCGCGGTTTCACGACCATTATGCCGAGGCGCTGCGCGACCTCGTCGAGCGCAAGCTCAAGGCGCATGGCCGCAAGGTTGTGGCCGAGGACGAGGAGCGCGCCGCCCCTGCCGGGTCCAACGTGGTCGATCTGATGGCCGCGCTCAAGAAATCGCTCGAAAAGCCTGCCGCCAAGGCGCCCGCGCGCCGCGCCGCTCGGAAGCGCTAGGCCATGCCGCGCGCGCCCGCAGCGCTGAAGGAATACCACGCCAAGCGCGACTTCGCCCGCACGCCCGAACCCTCCGGCATGGCAGCGGTGAAGGCACCGCGCAGATCGGCGCGCAAGGCCGCGCGCTTCATCGTCCAGAAGCATGACGCCACCCGCCTGCACTGGGATTTCCGGCTGGAACTGGACGGCGTGCTCAAGAGCTGGGCGGTAACGCGCGGGCCGAGCCCTGATCCCGCCGACAAGCGCCTCGCGGTGCGGACCGAGGACCATCCGCTCGATTATGCCGATTTCGAAGGCACCATTCCCGAAGGCGAATACGGCGGCGGCACGGTGATGCTGTGGGATCGCGGCACCTGGGAGCCGGTCCTGGGCAAGAGTGCCGACGATCTTGCCAAGGGCCACCTCCACTTCGTGCTCCACGGCGAGCGGATGAAGGGCGAATGGCTGCTGATCCGGCTGAAGCCGCGCGGCCGCGAAAAGCGCGAGAACTGGTTGCTGCGCAAGATCGAGGATGACTTCGCTGGTGCTGGTGACAATCTGGTCGAACGCGGGCTGACCTCGGTCGCCAGCGGGCGGACGATGCAGGACATCGCCGCGGGCAAGGCCGCGCCTGCCGCGAAGCGCAGGCGCGCGAAGGCGGGCAAGCCGCCGCCGTTCCAGCCGCTCCAGCTGGCCACGCTGGTCGATAGTGTGCCGACCGGCCCCGGCTGGCTCCACGAAACCAAGTATGATGGCTACCGCGCGCTGATCGCGGTCGGCGGGGGCGAGGCGCGGGTCCATACCCGTACGGGGCTCGACTGGAGCGACCGCTTTCCCGGCATTGCTGCTGCTGCCGCCGCGCTGGACCGGGGCAGCGCGCTGATCGACGGGGAGATCGTCGCGCTGGACCGGGATGGCAACCCGGACTTCGCCGCGCTGCAGGACAGCATCGGCGGCGATCAGGGCGCGCTGCGCTTCTTCGCCTTCGATCTGCTCAGCCAGGATGGCGAGGACCTGCGGGAGCTGCCTCAGATCGAGCGCAAGCAGCGGCTGCAGGTGCTGTTCGAAGGCGTCGCCCCGCCGCTCCACTATGCCGATCATGTGCTAGGTTCGGGTGCGGAACTGCTCCAGGCATTGTGCGGGGCGCGGCTGGAAGGCGTGGTCTCCAAGCGCGCCGACGCGCCCTATCGCGGGCGTCGCACCCGGGCCTGGCTGAAGTGCAAATGCATCGCCCGGCAGGAATTCGTCGTGCTGGGCTGGACCGATTCCGCCGCACGGGGCCGGGGCTTTGGCTCGCTCCTGCTGGGGCTGCGCCGCGATGGCGAGCTGCGCTATGCCGGCAAGGTCGGCACCGGGTTCGGCGGCGGCGCGATGGAGCGCCTGCTCGACCGGCTGGAGCCGCTGGCCGCAGATAAACCGGCTGCCGAGGTTCCCGCCGCTGCCCGGCGCGGCGCGCACTGGGTGGATCCGGTGCTGGTGGCCGAGGTCGCCTATGCCGAGCTGACCCCCGGCGGGGTGGTCCGCCACGCCAGCTTCATCGGCTTGCGCGACGACAAGCCTGCCGACAGGGTAGGCGAAGAGACGCCTGCCGCCCCGCCGGAGGAACCGCGCATGAAAATCACCAATCCGGGCCGCGTGGTCTTTCCCGATGACGGGATCACCAAGGGCGACCTTGCGGACTATTATACGAAGATGGCTCCGCTGGTGCTGGGAACGCTGGCCGGGCGTCCGCTCAGCCTGGTGCGCTGTCCGGACGGGATTGCGGGTAAGTGCTTCTTCCAGAAACACCATGCCAAGAGCCTGGGGCGCGATGTCGGCGCGGTGGCGATCACCGAAAAGGATGGCAGCACCGAGGATTACCTGTGCGTCGACGATGCCGCTGGTCTGATCGAATGCGTGCAGATGGGGACGATCGAGTTCCACGCCTGGGGCAGCCGCGCGCGCCTTCTCGAACAGCCCGACCGCATGGTCTTCGACCTCGATCCGGATGAAGCAATCGGCTTCGATGCGGTGCGCAAGGCGGCCCAGGCGCTGCGCCGCCACCTGGCCGACATCGGCCTGGCCAGTTTTGCGATGCTGTCCGGCGGCAAGGGGGTGCACGTGATTGTCCCGCTGACTCCGCAGGCGCAGTGGCCGGCTGTGGCGGATTTTGCCGAGCGTTTCGCCCGCGCGCTCGCCGAAGCCGAGCCCGAGCGGTTCGTCGCGACCATGTCCAAGGCCAAGCGCAAGGGGCGGATCTTCATCGACTGGCTGCGCAATCAGCGCGGCTCCACCGCCGTCGTGCCGTACTCGGTGCGTGCCCGTACCGGAGCGCCGGTCGCCGTGCCGGTTGCCTGGAACGAACTGGACGAGTTCGC
This sequence comes from Novosphingobium sp., assembly GCA_041912655.1. GTDB lineage: Bacteria > Pseudomonadota > Alphaproteobacteria > Sphingomonadales > Sphingomonadaceae > Novosphingobium. The sequence goes on from JAYRMP010000008.1 coordinate 7,065, forward strand.
CAGCCCCGCAGCCCTTGCCCTGCGCGACGTTGACCGCCTGATCGAGCGGGCGCAATCCCCGGCGCTGGCCGGCTGGGGACAGGCGCGGCAGGTGCTGCCCGATCTTTGAATTCCGCCTGTCAGTCGTTCCTGTCGGAAGTATTGACAATATGTCATTGCGCCGGGGTCATTTCAGCCTATGCTGATCTAAGCGGGGGCTCCTGATCGGACATTTGATGAATGCCTCCAGCGCACGCGCCCCCGTTTCCGACGATCATTCCCGCAAGAGCATACTAGCGCTTGCCACCGCGATTCTGCTGGCGGCCGTGCTCGGCTGGCTCAGTTTCAGCGCCCGCGAGGCGGAAGTGGCCCGCGAGGACGCCCGGCAGGGTGAGGTACGCACCCTGTCCGTACTGCTGGCAAGCGGCAAGGTGCTGCGGGCGATGCAGGATGCCGAAACCGGCCAGCGCGGTTATCTGCTGACCCGCGATCCTGCCTATCTGCGTCCGCTGGAAGATGGCCGAGAGCGGATTCCCGCCGCGCTGGCGCAGCTGCGCTCGCTGTTCGGCCAGGACACGCGCGAGGCCGCACGGATTGACCGGATCGAGGACCTTGCGGGGCGGCGCCTGCGGATGCTCGACAGGTCGATCTCCATGGAACGGCCGCCAGTCGCCACCGACGCCGTGCTGCTCACCTCGCTCCGTGGCGGGCGCCAGTCGATGGCCGAACTGCGCGCCGAGCTGGATGCGTTGCAGGAAGGCGAGCAGGCCGTACTGGGCCAGCGCCAGGAGCTCGCCCGCCGCACCGGGGCGCTCGCCGGGCAGTGGCGCATGCTGTTGACTGGCTTTTCGCTCGTGCTGTGCCTGCTGTTCGGCCTTGCGCTGCTCGGCATGTATCGCGCCCGCCGCGAAGAGCGCGAGCAGCGCCTGCTGGCGGAAAGCAACATGGTGCTCGCTCATGGGCGCAAGCTGCTGCAATCGATCATCGATTCGAGCGTCGATGCGATCTTCGTCAAGGATCGCCGGGGGAGGGTGATGTTCGCCAACCAGCGCTTTCGCGAGATCGTGCCGACCCCGCTCGCGCAGCTCACCGGTATTCCCTTGCTGCCCGCCAGCGACCCTGAAGAGGCGGCTGCCCTGGCTGCCGCTGCCAGTGCCGTGATCGAACGGGGCCAGCAGCAGACCGTCGAGGAGCATATCGAAGTCGGTGGCGAGCGCCGCCTGTTCCAGACTCACAAGATCCCCTGGTTGACCGAAAAGGGCATCGCCGGGGTGATCGGCGTCGCGCGCGACATCACCGATTTCCGTGCCCGCGAGTCCGAGCTGGAGCGCCGCGTTGCCGTGCGCACGGTCGAACTGGAGGATGCATTGCATACGCTCCAGCGCGAGATGGCAGAGCGGGTGGCCGCCGAAGAAACCGTCCGGCAGATGCAGCGGATCGAATCCCTGGGTCAGTTGACCGGCGGTATCGCGCACGATTTCAATAACATGCTGGCCGTCATCACCGGGTCGCTGGATGCCGCGCGGCGCAAGCTTTCGGGTGAGGCCCGCGAAGCGGTGGGGCCGCTGATCGACAATGCGCTGGAAGGCGCGGCCCGAGCTGCCGCCCTGACCGCGCGCCTGCTGGCCTTCGCGCGCCAGCAATCGCTGCGCCCGTGCCATGTCGAGATCAACGCCCAGGTGGAAAAGACCTGCGAACTGCTCCAGCGCACGCTCAGCGGTAATATCAAGGTCCGGCTCGATCTCGATCCGCTCGCCGGCTGGACAGAGGTGGATGCCACCCAGCTGGAAAGCGCGCTGGTCAACCTGGCGGTCAATGCCCGCGATGCCATGCCCGATGGCGGGACCATCACCATCGCCACTCGGCGCGAGGGCGGCGAGGTGCGGATCGACGTGGTCGATACCGGCACCGGGATGAGCGCAGACCAGCTGGCCCACGCCTTCGAACCGTTCTTCACCACCAAGGAGGTGGGCAAGGGCACCGGGCTGGGGCTCAGCCAGGTGCATGGCTTCGTCACCCAGTCGGGCGGGCGCGTCGAACTCCATTCCCGGCCGGGCCAGGGCACCACGGTGACCCTGCGGCTCCCCGTCTGCGAGGCTTCGTCCGACTCCAGCGCCGCAGCGGCGCCCGAACCCGCACTTGCAGCTTCGGGCGAGGTCGTGCTGCTGGTGGAGGACGAGGTGCTGGTCCGCCATGCGCTCAAGGTCGCGCTGGAGGAGCTGGGCTTCGCGGTTCTCGCCGCCGGCAGCTCTCAGGAAGCGCTGGCGCAGCTCCACTCCGGGCGGGAAGTCGCGCTGCTGATCACCGATATCGCAATGCCGGGAATGAACGGCCGCGAACTGGCCGATGCAGCGCGCGCGCTGCGCCCCGACCTGCCGGTGCTGCTGACCACCGGTTACGAACCAAGCCCGCCCGACCGGGCGGACCTGCCGGTGCTGGTCAAACCGTATCTGGTGGACGAGCTTGCGGCGGCCATCCGCGCGCTGCTTCCCGGTCGCGACGGCGCAGAGGGGAACAAACCGCACGGCGGGCACTTTGGCACGCATGGCACGGCAGGCAGCGAAACCGCAGCATGATCAGGCGGGAGAGGTCGCGGAACTCGCCTATGTCGAACTCGACGCCCTGACCATCCGCCGCCGCCGCGCGGGCAAGCGCTGGCGCTACCTGCAGGCCGATGGAACCCCGGTGCGGGACAGGGCGGAGATCGCCCGGCTGAATGCCGTCGCCCTGCCGCCCGCCTACCGCGAGGCGCGGTTCTGCCCCGACCCCGCCGCTCACCTGCTGGCCACGGGGATCGATGCGCGCGGGCGGCGGCAGTACCGCTACAATCCGCGATTCCGGCAGCAGCAGGACGATCTGAAGTTTGCGGGCTGTGCTGGCTTTGGCGCGGCGCTGCCGGCGATCCGCCGCGCGCTCGACCGCGATCTGGCGAAGCCTGCCGACAGCCGCGAGGCGGTGCTGGCGGCGGCGGTGCGGATTCTCGACTGCGCCTTCCTGCGGGTCGGCAACCGGCGCTATGCCGGGCAGAACCGCACCTTCGGGCTGACCACGCTGCGCAGCCGCCACGCCCGGCTGACGCGATCGGCGCTGACGCTGGAATACCGGGGCAAGCACGGCATCCTGCGCCGGGTGCGGCTGACCGACCGCAGCATCCTGCGCATCGTGCGGCGCTGCCAGGACCTGCCGGGCCAGCAACTGTTCCAGTACCGCGACGATGCGGGCGAGGTACGGGCGATCTGCTCGAGCGACGTCAACGCCTACCTGCGCGAGATTTCGGGCGCGGACCTGACCGCCAAGGACTTTCGCACCTGGCACGGCAGCGTGATCGCCTTCGCCGCGCTCCAGCGCGGGGCCGGGCTGAAGGAGATGCTGGAGGACGTCTCGCGCGAGCTGGCCAACACCCCCGCCGTTGCGCGTAAGGCCTATGTCCATCCCGCGCTGGTCGAAGCGGCGCGGAGTGGCAGCTTCGCGCCATTGACCTTGCCGCGCGCCGGTCGTCTGAGCCGCGAGGAGCGCGGGTTCCTGAACTGGCTGGCGGCACAGGGTGCGGAACCGCGCAGCGGAGATACCGGTTGAGCGGCAACCCCCGCGAAGGAACCAGTCCATGGCCGAAACCCTCTCCCCGATCCTCAGCGAAGCGACCGAAGCGCGGATCGATGCGCTGCTCTGCCGTTTTGCCGATGCCGGGCTGCGGCTGGCCACGGCGGAAAGCTGCACGGGTGGCATGCTTGCCTCGCTGTTCACGGACGTGCCGGGGCGCAGCCACGTGTTCGAGGCCGGATTCGTGACCTACAGCGATGAGGCCAAGCACGCGATGCTGGGTGTCCCGCCCGAACTGCTGCAGCAGCACGGCGCGGTGTCGAAGCAGGCGGCCCTGGCCATGGTCCGGGGTGCGCTGCAAGGCTCGCGTGCGGATATCGCACTGTCGGTAACTGGCTTTGCCGGTCCGGGCGAGCGGGGCGACGAGGCCGGGCTGGTCCATTTCGCCTGCCAGCTGCGCGATGGCGAGGCCCTTCACCGCGAACACCATTTCGGCACCCGCGATCGCGGCGAAACGCGGCTGCGCTGCATTTCGGCGGCGCTCGACCTGCTGGAGCAGGCGCTTGGCGCAAAGGGTGCGGACCCGGCGGCCTGAATGGAACATCGCAGGCGGCAGGCGGGTTCTGGAATGCGGCAATTCGCCGCATGACGGAGAACCACGATGACCGATACCGATCCCCGGCAACAGTTGCAGCCCGAGGCACAGGACCGCAGCTCTTCCCAGAGTGTTGGCCAGTCCCGACAGGAGCCCACGGCCGGCCGGGAACAGGAGCAGGAGCAGTCCCGCCAGGGGCAGCCGCACCCCAGCCAGGACCAGCGTCAGGGCCACGGCCAGGACCCGGTGCTGAGCGAACAGGACCAGGATGAGCAGGGCCGGGGCGGACTGGATCAGGACGGGCAGAACGAAGGCGGGCGTGCCGCCGGAGCCTACGAATCCTCCGATCCGATCTCGCTGCAGGACCAGTCTGAAACCGAAGAGGACGAGGACGACAGCCAGTCGCCGATGGACCTCTGACCGGGATGGGAGGGGTGCACGCGCCTCTCCCTGCTCCGCTGCCGCCAAGGAGCACCTCATGCTGCGCAGATACGCTTACGCCTGGCTGACGCTGGGCTTTTTCGCCGTGTCGCTGGCCCTGCACTGGTATTTCGGCTGGAAAGCCTTCGCGGCGGATGCCGCCGAACACGGCGTCCAGCCGGAGACCGCGGATTATCTTGTCGAGATGGCCCGCGACACCTTCGAGAACTGGCAGTCCGAATTCCTCCAACTGCTCTGGCAGGTGGTCGGCCTCGCCTATTTCCTTTATGTCGGATCGCCCGCCTCGAAGGAAAACGACGACCGCATGGAAGCCAAGATCGACGAATTGCTGAAGGCGGCGGGGCGGGCCGATGCGCTGGAGCGGATCGACGAAAGCCATTTCCGCCACCACGGCCATTCGCGCCCGATCGGGACCGACGCCTCCTGAATGCCACCCTGCCAGTGCTGTGCGGCCTCCCGCCGGTCTGGACGCCTGAGGCGCGGGTGCTGGTGCTCGGCTCGTTGCCGGGGGGCCGCTCGCTGGAGGAGGCGCGCTATTATGCCCACCCGACGAACCAGTTTTGGCGGCTGCTGGGCGGGGCGATCGGGATCGATCTCGCCGGCCTTGACTATCCTGCCCGGCTCGCGGCCTTGGGCGGAGCTGGGGTTGCGCTGTGGGACGCCGTGGCCGCCGGGCGGCGCAGCGGCAGCCTCGACAGCGCACTCCGCGTAACGGAACGCAGCGATCTCGCCGCGCTGGTGGCGCAGCTGCCGCACTTGCGGCTGATCGCCTGCAACGGGCAGGCGGCGGCGCGCCATGCCCTGCTGCCGCCAGACTGCGGGGCAATCGATCTGCTGGTCCTGCCGTCCAGCAGCGCGGCGCATACCGTGCCCTTGGCGGTCAAGCAGCGCGCGTGGGACCGGATCGGCGACTACCTTGCCGAACCGAGAAATGTTGCCTCAGGCGCGTCCGCGCCTTAGGGCCGCGCGATGCATTCCTTTCCCGCCCCCGCGCTCGCCCGTGTCGAGGAAATGTCCCGCGCCGCTGCCGCCGATCCGGCGCGCGCCATCGCCTTTCAGGGGGCGCCCGGCTGCAACGGCCACCGCGCCGCGCTGGAATACGACCCCGCCTGCCTGCCGCTGCCCTGCTTCAGCTTCGAGGATGCGCTTGATGCGGTGAAGGACGGCACGGCCGGTCGCGCGATCATCCCGATCGAGAATTCCCAGCACGGGCGCGTGGCGGACATCCACTTCCTGCTGCCCGAAAGCGGCCTCTACATCACGGGCGAACACTTCGTGCCGATCACCTATGCGCTGATGGCGCTGGGCGAGGGTCCGTTCGCCGCCGCCTACAGCCACCCGCAGGCGCTGGGCCAGACCCGGCGCTATCTGCGCGGGCGCGGGATCGTGCCGATGGCCTATGCCGACACGGCTGGTGCCGCCGCCTATGTCGCCGAAATGGGCGATCCCCAGGCCTGCGCGGTCGCGCCCCATATCGCCGCCGAACTCTATGGCCTGAAGATCGTGGCCGAGGGGATCGAGGATTCGGCGGACAATACCACCCGTTTCGTCGTGCTGGCGCGCGATCCGCTGCCTGCCGCTGCGCTCGCCGGGCGCACCGCGATGACCACCTTTGTGTTTGAGGTGAAGAACATTCCCGCCGCGCTCTACAAGGCGCTGGGCGGCTTCGCCACGAACGGGGTCAACATGACCAAGCTGGAAAGTTACCAGCCGGGCGCGCGCTTTGCCGCGACGACCTACTACGCCGACATCGTCGGCGCGCCGGGCGATCCGGCGGTCGACCGGGCGATGGAAGAGCTGGCGTTCCACTGCAAGGAACTGCGGGTGCTGGGCACCTATCCGCAGGAACTGGCGCGCGGATAGCAGTTTCAATGACTTGCGCCGGGACTTGCTCCCGCGCCTGCTCCGTGCCACCTCTCCGGCCGTGAGCAGGCCGGCAATCGAGGGGGCGATCCAGGGCGCCGAGGCGGCGCAGGGCGCGGCGAGCGACTGGCAGGCCGTGCGCGACAGCGCCGCGATCCAGTTCCAGCCCACCCCGCCTCCGCCCGAAGTGCCGCCCGCACCGCCGCCCGGCTGGCTGAAGGCTCTGGGAGAGGCGCTGGGCAATATCCTTGGTCCGATCGGCAATGCGCTGGGCCTGTCGGTTCCGGTGCTGCAATGGGTGGTGCTGGGGATCGCCGCGCTGGCGGTGCTCTATGCCGTCTACCGGATCGTGCGGGGCGTGATCGAGCGGCCGCCCCGGATCAGCCAGGAGGAAGAGGCGGAGTGGGCGCCCGAGCGCAGCGAGGCGCTTGCCCTGCTGGACGATGCCGATCGTCTCGCCGCCGAGGCCCGGTTCGACGAGGCGGTGCGCCTCCTGCTGCGCCGCTCGGTCCAGCAGATCGCCTCTGCCCGGCCGGACTGGGTTCATCCTGCCAGCACCGCGCGCGAGATCGCGGGGATCGCGGCGCTGCCCGGCGGCGCGCGGCGGGCCTTCGGGGTGATTGCGGCGAGGGTCGAGCGCAGCCTGTTCGCGCTGGTCCCACTGGGCGCGGAAGACTGGCAGGCCGCGCGCAGCGCCTATGCCGAATTCGCCCTGGAACGCCTGCCCGCCGAAGGAGTGGCGGCATGAGCGCGCCGCGTGGCGGTCCGTTCTCGCGCGGCGGCATGCTCGCTTTGGTGCTGCTGGGCAGCCTCGCGTTTCTCGTCCTGCTGTGGTCGATCGGGCGCGGGATGGACGATGCCGCGCCCAATCCGGCGCAGGCCCATGCCTCGGGCAAGGGGCTGGTCGGTTATGCGGCTTTTGCAACCTACCTCGAAAAGCGGGGCTACAAGGTCAGCCGGGTGCAGTCCCCGGCTGCGTTGAAGGGGCCGGGGCTGCTGGTGCTGACCCCGCCCGCCTTCGACGGCAAGGCGATCGAGACCGTGGTCGAGGAGCATCGCCGCAAGGGCCCGACGCTGGTGATCGCGCCCAAGTGGATCGCGCTGCCGGGCGAGAAGGACGCCAAGGGCAAGCCGCGTGAAGGCTGGGTGCGGCTGGCCGGTGCGCGCCCCCCTTCATGGGAAGGTTTCCACGACGAGATCACCGTCGATGTCTCGCCGATGCGCAGTGGCGGGCAGCCGGGCTACTGGCAGGGCGCGGGGCTGAAAGGCGCGGTGCCGGTGTCCGAACAGGTCCTCTCCGGCAGTGGCGAGGCGCTGGTGCCGCTGGTGGTTGGCGCGTCGGACGGGCGGGTGCTCGCCGCCTATCTCGATGACGGGGGCGACTATCCCGCGCTGCGCGACATCGCGGCGGGCTATGCCCCGGTGCCGGACGACAACGACGCCGATTACGAACTTTACCCGGTGGTGCTGGTGTTCGAACCGGACCTGCTCAACAACTACGGCTTCGCGGACGAGGTCAACGCGCGGCTGTCCGAACGGCTGGTCCGCGCGATGCTGGACGGGGGAGACAGGAAGGTCGCCTTCGACCTGACGCTCAACGGCTACGCGCGCTCGCAGAACCTGCTGTCGATGGCCTTCGTGCCCCCGTTCCTTGCCGCCACGCTGTGCCTGATCTTTGCCGCGCTGGTGACCGGCTGGCGCGCCTTCCACCGCTTTGGCCCGCCGCTGGTCGCGGGCCGGGCGATCGCCTTCGGCAAGCGCGCGCTGGTCGCCAATGCCGCCGCGCTGATCCGCCGGACGGGCCGCCTCCACCTGATCGGCGCGCCCTATGCCGATGCCGCGCGCGAGCGGCTGGCGCGCTCGCTCGCCCTCCCCGCGCGGCTCGACACGGCCTCGGTCGAGGCCGCGATCGACCGCGCGCTCGCCGCCCGCGCGCCCGGTTCCACCCCCTTTTCCGCCGCCGCCGCTGCCCTGCGCGCGGCCCGCCGCCCGCATGATCTGGTGCGCGCCGCGCGGACCCTCCATTCGCTTGAAAGGACCCTGACGAAATGACCGCTCAGACGATGACCCTGCCCGAGGTGGGCCACCTCGCCGCCCGGATCAGGGGCCAGGTCGCCAAGGCCGTGGTCGGCCAGACCGAGACCGTCGACGCGCTGCTCGTCGCGCTGCTGGCGCAGGGCCACGTCCTGCTGGAAGGCCCGCCGGGCACGGCCAAGACCTTCCTCGCCCAGTGTTTCGCGGCCAGCCTTGGTCTCGATTTCGGGCGGATCCAGTTCACGCCCGACCTGATGCCGGGCGACATCCTGGGATCGAACCTGTTCAACTTCCAGACCAGCCAGTTCACCCTGACGCGCGGGCCAATCTTCTGCGAACTGCTGCTGGCGGACGAGATCAACCGCACCCCGCCCAAGACCCAGGCCGCGCTGCTGGAAGCGATGCAGGAACGCCGCGTGACGCTCGACGGCACGCCGCACCCGCTGCCCGCCAGCTTCCTGGTGGTCGCGACCCAGAACCCGATCGAGAGCCAGGGGGTCTATCCCTTGCCCGAAGCCCAGCTCGACCGCTTCCTGTTCAAGCTGCTGGTGCCCTATCCCAGCGCGGCGGAAGAGGCGAAGATCGTCGCCACCTTTGGCGAGCGCGCCGGGCCGCAGCGCCCGGCCGACCTCGGGATCGAGGCCGTGGCGGATGCCGCCACCATCGCTGCGGCTTCGGCGGCGGTGAAGACCGTGACCCTGGCGGAAAGCGTGATCGACTATGTCGTGCGGCTGGTCCGCGCGACGCGGGTCAGCGCCGATCTGGCCTCTGGCGCCAGCCCGCGCGCCGCCGTGCTGCTGGCCAATGCCGCCCGTGCCCGCGCCGCGCTCGATTCGCGCGACTATGTCCTGCCGGACGACGTGAAGGCGCTGGCGGCAGCGGTGCTGCGCCACCGCCTGCTGCTGTCCCCCGCTGCCGAGATCGAGGGCAAGCAGGTCGAGGCGCTGGTCGCCGAACTGGTCGAAAGCACCGAGGCGCCGCGCTGACCATGGGCGGACGCGGCACCTTTGTCCCCACCGGGCGCGCGGCGCTGCTGGTCGCGGCTAGCGCGCCGGCCGCGTTGCTGCTGGCCGTGCTGGTGCCGGGGGCCTGGGCCGCCGCGCCCGCGCTGGGGACCATGGTGCTGCTGGCGGTGATGGTCGACGCGCTGCTGGCCGGCAGCGCCAGCGAAGTGCGCCTGACCGAACCGGGTGATGTCGAGGTGGGGGCCGAGGCCGAATTCACCGTCGCTGCCCGCTTCAGCGATGGCTGGCAGGGCCGGGTCGAGGCCGCGCTCGCCGCCGATCCGCGCCTCGTTGCCGGGGGGCGGGCCGAGCAGGACATGACGCCCGGAGCTCCGCGGGATTGGCGCGCGGCGATCGGCTTTCGCCCCACCCGGCGCGGCACCGGTATGGTCGAAGGGCTGTGGCTGCGCTGGACCGGGCCGCTGGGGCTTGGTGCTCGCCAGCTCCACCGCCCGCTGGAGCGGACGGTGCGGGTCTGGCCGAACCTTGCCGCGGTGCGCTCGCCCGCGCTCCAGACTTTCCTCAAGGACGCCCAGTTCGGCCTGATCGCGCGGCGGATGCGCGGCGAGGGCACCGTGTTCGAGGCGCTGGCCGAATACCAACCGGGGATGGACCGCCGCCGGATCGACTGGAAATCGAGCGCGCGCCACGCCCATCTTTACGCCAAGGAATTCGAGGCGGAGCGTAACAACCAGATCGTCTTCGCCTTCGATTGCGGTCAGTCGATGTGCGAGCCGGTGGAGGGGCTGCCCCGGATCGACCGCGCGGTTTCCGCAGCGCTTGCCACCGCCTATGTCGCGCTGAAGGGCGGGGACAAGGTCGCGCTGTTCGGCTTTGCCGCCCGGCCCGAACTGTTCACTCCCTTCGTTACCGACGCGCGCGAGTTTCCGCGCCTGCAGCAGGCCGCCGCCGGGCTGGACTATTACGCGCAGGAACCGAACTTCACCCTCGCGCTGGCGACGCTGGCCGGTCGGCTGGCGCGGCGCAGCCTGATCGTCGTGTTTTCCGACTTCACCGATCCGACCAGCGCCGAACTGATGATCGAGTCCATCGGCCGGCTCACCTCGCGCCATCTCGTGATCTTCGTCACCCTGCGCGACGAGGAGCTGGATTCGATTGCGCAGGGCCCGCCCGAGGACCTCCAGGCGCTGGCCATGGCAACCACCGCCGATGCCCTGCTGCGCCAGCGCGCGCTGGTGCTCTCCCGGCTGCGCGCGCTGGGTGTGGACGTGGTCGAGGCCCCCTATGGCCAGATCGGCACGCGGCTGATCGACCAGTACCTGACGATCAAGCGCAAGGGAGCGATCGGATGACGACCAACCGCGCCGTATCGGGTCAGGCCGCGATCGAAGCTGCCGCGCTGCGTTCCGACCGCTTCCGGCAGGAGCGCGAAGCTGATTGGCAGCGGCTGGAAGAGATCGTCGCGCGGATGGAACGCGGGCGGCTGCGCAAGCTGTCGGACGAGGACGTGGTCGCCCTGCCGGTGCTCTATCGCACGGTCGCCTCCAGCCTGTCGGTCGCGCGCGAGACGTCGCTTGATGCGGCGACGCTGGCCTATCTGGAAGGGCTGGTCCAGCGTGCCTGGTATCTGGTCTATGGCCCGCGCGTGACGCTGTGGGGCTGGCTGGCACGGTTCTTCGGCGGCGAATGGTGCCGGGCGGTGCGCTCCATCTGGCCCGAACTGCTGGTCGCTTTCGCGCTGATGGCGGCGGGCACGGTGGTCGGCTGGCACCTCTGCGCCGCCGATCCCGACTGGTACTATTCGCTGGTTCCCGGCGGCTTCCAGGACGAGCGCGTCCCCGGCGCGACGCGCGAGGTGCTGTCCTCCACGATCTTCGGCAATGCCGATCAGGACGGCAAATCGGTCTTCGCCGCATCACTGTTCAGCCACAATGCCAGCGTCGCGATCCTGTGCTTCGCGCTTGGCTTTGCCTTTGGTGTGCCGCCGCTGCTGCTGCTGATCCAGAACACCGGCACGCTGGGGGCGATGCTGTGGCTGTTCAACGGTCAGGGGCTGCTGGTCGATTTCATCGGCTGGCTTTCGATCCACGGCACGACCGAGCTGTTCGCGATCCTGCTGGCGGGCGGGGCGGGGCTGCACGTCGGCCGGTCGATGGCCTTTCCGGGGGAGCGCACCGTGGTGGAAGCCGCCGCGCAGGCCGGGCAGCGCGCCGCCGTGGTCATGGCGGGCGTGGTCTTCATGCTGGTGATCGCGGGCATGCTGGAAGGGCTGGGGCGTCAGCTGATCGACCATACCCAGGGCCGGTTTATCGTCGGCGGATCGATGCTGGCGATCTGGCTGTCCTACTTCTTCGCGTTTCGCCGCGCACCGCAGGGTGGCGAGGCATGAACGCGCGCGCGATCCAGGCCAAGGCGGGCCGCCAGCGGATGCAGGTGACGCCAGAGGGCATTGCGCTCCCCGCCGTGCTCGCCAGCCGGGGCACCCGCTTCGGCGCGCTGATGATCGACCTGGTGGTCATGGCCGTGGCGATGGGAGTGACGTCGATCGTGCTGCTGCTGGCAGCGGCGGGTCTCGACTCCGCGACCGGGGGCAAGCTCGACAATCCCGAGAAGGAGATGAAGGCCGCGCTGGAATTTGTCATCATCCTGTGGATCGCGGCGATGTTCCTGTTCCGCTATGGCTATTTCCTGTTCTTCGAACTGGGGCCGCGCGGGGCGACGCCGGGCAAGCGGATGACCGGCATCCGCATCGCCGCGCGCGATGGCGGGCGGCTGAGCGCGGAAATGGTGCTGGCGCGCAACCTGCTTCGCGATATCGAACTGTTCATGCCGATCGGCCTGCTGTTCTCCGCCGGGGAGACTTCTGGCGTGACCTGGCTGGCGTCGATGGGCTGGTTCATGGTCTTTGCGCTGTTCCCCTTCTTCAACAAGGACCGCCTGCGCGCCGGCGACCTGATCGCCGGGACCTGGGTGGTCGAGGCACCGCGCCGCCGGCTGGAGGCGGCGCTCTCCACCACGGCCACCGCGCGCGCCGGGACCAGCGCGACCACCGGCGCGGCCTATCGCTTCGGCGATGCGGAGCTGGCGGTTTACGGCGAGTACGAGCTCCAGACGCTGGAACGCGTCCTGCGCGAGAACCGCCGCGAGGCGCTGGTTTCGGTGCACGAAGCGATCTGCCGCAAGATCGGCTGGAACCCTGGCGCGGGCGATGAGCGCGCCTTCCTCGAAGCCTATTACACCCAGCTGCGCGCCCGGCTTGAGGCGGGCATGCGGATGGGCAAGCGCAAGGCTGACAAGTTCACCTGAGGTGCGGGCGCCTTACAGGTCGCCGGTCTTCATTGCGAAGATCGGGGTGTGCGGCTGGTGCGCGGCCATCCGGTCGAGCAGCAGGTCGAGCTCGGGTTCGGCGATCATGATCCCCTGGTGCGCCGGGCGGATGAAGCCGACCTCGCTCATGTGGCGGTTGAACGCAATCAGGTGGTCATAGAACCCGAAGGCGTTGAGCAGGCCGACCGGCTTGGCGTGATAGCCCAGCTGCGCCCACGAAATCGCCTCCCACAGCTCGTCCATCGTGCCGACCCCGCCGGGGATGGTGACGAACCCGTCCGACAGGCGGGTGAAGGCGGCCTTGCGCTGGTGCATGTCGGCCACCACGATCAGCTCGGTGCATTCGCGGTTGGCCACCTCGGAGCTGACCAGCGCTTCGGGGATCACGCCGATCACTTCGCCGCCGGCTGCCAGCGCCGCGCTCGCCACTGCGCCCATCAGGCCCAGCCGCCCGCCGCCATAGACCACGCCGATGCCCCGGCCAGCGAGCGTGCGCCCGACCTCGGCGGCGAGTTCCATGTAGCGCGGATCGGCCGGGGTGGCCGAACCGCAATAGACCGCAAGGCGCTTCACTTCAGGTCCTCCAGCATCAGGCGAGCCGTGGCGCGGGCGCTGGCGACCACGGCGGGAACGCCGGCGCCGGGATGGGTCCCCGCGCCGACGAGGTAGAAATTGCGCAGCCGCGCATCGCGGTTGGGCGGGCGCAGCAGCGCGCTCTGGCTGCGGATCGGGGCCAGGCTGAAGGCGGAGCCCAGGTGCGCGTTGAGGTCCAGCGCGTGATCGCGCGGGCTGCGGTGGAACACTGTGATGATCCGGTCATGGATGTCCGGGATCAGCCGCCGCCCGACCTCGGCCAGGATGCGCTGCTCGATCAGGGGGCCGACCGCCTCCCAGTCGATCGGCAGCTTGCCGAGGTTCGCCACCGGGATCATCGCCCGGAACACGCTCTTGCCCGGCGGAGCCAGCGTGTCGTCGGTGACAGTCGGGTGGTGAAGATGGATCAGCATGTCAGCGGGCAGCACGCCGTGATCGAAGATGTCGTCGAACAGCCCCTTGAAGCGCGGCCCCATCAGCATGGTGTTGTGGGGGATGCCGGGCCACGAGCCTTCCAGCGCGAAGTGGACCTGGAACAGCCCGGCGGAATAGGACTTGCGCGCCAGCTTGCGCGCCATTTCCGGCCCGCGCACCGTTTCACCCAGGAGGTCGCGATAGGAATGGACGATGTCGGCGTTGCTGGCCACGGCGTCGAACCGCTCGCGCCAGCCGCTCTGCGTCTCCACCTCGTGCGCGCGGTTGCCGATGGTGGAGATATGCAGCACCGGATCGTGGAGCCGCAGCGTGCCGCCGATCCGCTGGAACTGCCGCGCCATTGCTCCCGCCAGCGCCGCGCTGCCGCCCCGGGGCCACCATACTCCGCCGTTGCGTTCCAGCATGTGCGCCAGCGCATAGACCGCGCTGGTGGAGAAGGGATTGCCGCCGAACACCAGCGCCTGCACCGACAGCGCCTCGCGCAGGCGGTCGCTGCGCACGTGGCTCGCGGCGATCGCGTGAAGGCTGCGCCAGGCCTGGAGCCGGGCGAAGGCGGGCAGGCTGCGCAGCACGGCGGGCACATCGCGCACCACCCCCTGGTCGAGCCGGGGGAACAGCTCGGCATAGGCGCCCGACGCATAGTCGAGGAAATCCTCGTAGCCAGCGAGGTCGCCCGGGGCGATCCGCGCCACCTCGGCAGCCATCGCCGCTTCATCACCCGTGACGTCGAAGGTCGCCCCGTCTGGCCAATTGAGGCGGTAGAACGGAGTGATCGGCAGCAGCTCGATATCCGCGGCTATGTCGTGCCCGGTCAGCGACCACAGCGCGGCAAGCCCTGCGGTGTCGGTCCAGGCGGTCGGGCCGCCATCGAAGGTGAAGCCGTCCTTCTCCACAGCCCAGGCGCAGCCGCCCACGCTCTCGCGCGCTTCGACCAGCACGGTTTCGATCCCCGCCGCCTGCAACCGGATCGCCAGCGCCAGCCCGCCCAGCCCCGCACCGATCACGCAGGCGCGTTTGCCGGGCAGCGAGGGAAGGGGCGCGTTCATGGCGCTGCGCTATCGCCCAGCGGGACGCCGCTGGCAAGCCGGGGCCGTCTCCCACCCTGGCCGCCGCGCCGCGCCGCCCAAGCCAGCCGCAGCCGGTCGATGCGGCTGGGTACGCCGCAATCGAAGCGGCGGACCAGCGCCTCGTCCTGCCGGTAAAGCGTCTCGAGCGCGGCGGAACCCGTCCCCAGCAGCAGCGCGGCAAGGCGCCGTGCGGGCGCGCTCTGGCTCCAATGCCGCCGCGCTTCGCCCGCGACCAGTGCCGCGAGCTGTTCACCGGGCAGTTCGGCCTCGGCGGCAATGCGCAGCGCGGTCGCCACCCCGGCGGCGATCGCCTGTCCGCTCAACGGGTCGAACAGCCCGGCCCGCGCACCGGCCAGGACCACCCCCGGCACCGTTACCGCCTGCTGCCAGGCGGCGAAGTCACCGCCCGCCACCAGCGGACGGCAACCGCTCTCGTGTCCAAGCAGATCCGCCTCATGCCAGCCGCGCGCCGCCGACCAGGCGTCGATCCGGCGTGAGGCCAGCCGCCGGTCGGGTTCAGGCCTGCCCAGCAGGGCATGATCGGTTACCAGCGCTTCGTCGAGCCCGAGCGGGAGGAGCGAGATGAAGCGCGGCGATCCGTCCTGCTCAAGGCTGGCATCGACCAGCACCGGCCCGGGCAAGCCGTGCGGCGCTGGCAGGCGCAAATGGCGCGACAGGGTGTGGTGCCAGGCGCCGGACAGATGGCTCCCAGCAGTCAGACCGCGGCAATCGATTACCGTGCGCGCGGCGATCCGCTCGCCGCTGTCCAGCACCACACAGCCAGCCTCCACCCCCGCGACGCGGGCATGGCAGCGGATGGTGCCGGGGTGAAGTTCCCGCTTCAGCGCCGCGCCCAGATCGGCCGGGGTGAGGACGTGGCAGGTCCCCGCCAGCTGGCGGCGGAAACCGGCGAAGCGCACCTCATAGCCGCTGTCCCAGCTGGTCTTGCGCAGGGTCGACAGCAGCAGGTCGCCGCCTTCGGGCAACTGGTGGGCCAGCCAGTGCCAGGTCGTGCCGCGTCCCGGCTCCGCTTCGGCTTCAAGCAGGACCACCGACAGGTCGGGCCGCGCCCGGCGCAGCGCGAGCGCGATCAGCGAGCCTGCCAGTCCCGCACCGGCGATGGCGATATCGTGGCGTTGGCCGGTCATCTGCCATGACTTTAGACCTGCCGTGCGGCCATGCAAACAGCCTTTGCCCACTGCATTTGCGCCGGGGGCAAAGCTGGTCCATGATCGCCAAGTTACTGGGGATGGAGGGAAATGCCTTGACCAGCCTGCTGCCCGATCGCCGGGGCCTGCTCCTCTCGCTCGGCGTCGCGCTCGGCGCGGGCGCGCTGTTGCTGGCGATGGGCCGCACCGCGATCTGCAGGTGCGGCACGGTCAAGCTGTGGTGGGGCACGGTCCAGTCGGCGGAAAACAGCCAGCACGTGATGGACTGGTACAGCGCCAGCCACCTGATCCACGGGCTGCTGTTCTATTTCTTCGCGCACCTGCTGTGGCGGCGCTGGAAGCTCTTTGGCGGAAAGCCGGCGATCTGGGCGCTGCCGATCGCGGTGGCCTTCGAAGCGTTCTGGGAACTGCTCGAGAACTCGCCGCTGATCATCGACCGCTACCGGGCGGTGACGGTCAGCTGGGGTTACGAAGGCGACAGCGTGATCAATTCGCTGTCCGACATCGGCTTCATGGCGCTGGGTTTCTGGCTGGCTAGCCGGTTGCCGGTGCGCGCCATCGTGGCGCTGGCCGTATTCCTGGAACTGTTCACCCTGTGGTTCATCCGCGACAACCTGACGCTCAACGTGCTGATGCTGGTCTGGCCGCTGGAGGCGATCCGGACATGGCAGGGGGCTGCGTAGCTGTCATTCGTGGCAGGGTTGATCTCGGCTTGATCCCGGTCAATGCTCCAGTTGCGTTTCGAGTCGAAACCAATTCGGATGGCGCGGAGAGCGCCAGCGATAAAAAATGGAGAGCAAGGATGGCGACGGCTGCGGTTCAGGCAGGTAGCGAGGTGACGCACGTTGACGTGCTGATCGTGGGTGCAGGCATTTCGGGGGTGGGCTCGGCCTATCACCTTCAGGAGCAATGCCCCGGCAAGAGCTATGTCATCCTGGAACGGATGGCGACCTTCGGCGGCACCTGGGAAACCCACAAGTATCCCGGCGTGCGTTCGGACTCCGATCTTTACACCTTCGGCTACCGCTTCAAGCCGTGGACCGGCACCCCGATCGCTTCGGCCCAGGCGATCCTCGACTACATGAAGGAAGTGATCGAGGAGAACGGGATCGACAGCCATATCCGTTATGGCCACACCATCACCAACTGCGCCTGGGACAGCAAGACCAACCTCTGGACGGTCGAGGCGCGCAAGGCCGATGGCTCCACCGCCACCTTCACCTGCAACTTCCTGTGGATGTGCCAGGGCTATTACGATCACGAAAAGCCCTACATCCCGGACTGGCCGGGGATGGACCAGTACAAGGGCATGTTCATCCACGCCCAGCTGTGGGACCCCAAGATCGACTATACCGGCAAGCGCATCCTGGTGATCGGCTCGGGCGCGACGGCCGCCACGGTCATCCCGGCCTTCGCGGAAAAGGCGGCGCACGTCACCATGCTCCAGCGTTCGCCAACCTACTTCTTCTGCTCGGAAAACAAGAATGAACTGGCCGACCGCCTGCGCGAGGTGGGGATCGACGAGCCGACCATCCACCGCGTGGTCCGCGCCCAGATCATGCATGACCAGGACCAGATGACCAAGCGCTGCATCGAGGAACCCGATGCCGTGTTCGAAGATCTGAAGGCCCTGATCCGTGCCTTCACCGGCAAGGAAGATTTCCCGTTCGAACCGCACTTCACCCCGAAGTACCGCCCCTGGCAGCAGCGCCTGGCCTTCTGCCCCGAAGGCGACATCTTCCGCGCCGCGGTGGCGGGCAAGCTGACGGTCTATACCGACGAGCTCGAAACCTTCACCGAAAAGGGTGTGCGCACCAAGTCCGGTGACGAGATCGAGGCGGACATCATCGTCGCCGCGACCGGCTTCAACCTGCTGATGATGGGCGGCATTCCGTTCTCGGTCGATGGCAAGCCGGTCGACTGGCACGATACGGTCAACTATCGCGGGATGATGTTCACCGGCGTGCCCAACATGGTCTGGGTGATGGGCTATTTCCGCGCCAGCTGGACCCTGCGCGTCGATATGCTGGGCGACTTTGTCTGCAACATGCTCAACCACATGGACAAGCGCGGCGCCAAGCGGATCGAGGTCGCGCTACGCGACGAAGACCACAACATGCCGCTGTCCGACTGGATCGAGAGCGAGAACTTCAACCCCGGCTACCTGATGCGCGGGCTTAAGCTGATGCCGCAGCGCGGCGACAAGCCCGAATGGCGCCACAACCAGGATTACTGGGCGGAGCGCAACGAGATTCCGAACATCGATCTCGAAGGCAGCGAATTCCTCTACGACGGGGTCCGCGCCGGCAAGAAGGTGACGGAAGCGGCCTGATAGCCAAAGCCGGTAACGAAGCGGCGGCGCTGATTGCCAGCGCCGCCGCTTTGCGTTTATCCCCCCGAAGATGAGCAAGACGCGATGAGCAAAACGATGATCTGGTGGGGCGAGCAGTACCCTGACCTCGAGGCGATGACCCACGGCGGCGAAGGTTCGATGAACGGCTGGCTGGGCGTCGAATTCATCGAGGCCGGCGATGACTGGATCAGGGCGCGCATGCCGGTGAACGAGCGCAGCCGCCAGCCGTTCGGGCGGTTGCACGGCGGGGCCTCGGTCGCCTTTGCCGAAACGGTCGGTTCGGTCGCGGCGGGGTGGTGCGTCGACCGGACGAAGTTCGTCGGCGTCGGCATGGAGATCAACGCCAACCACATCCGCCCGGCCTATGACGGCTACGTCTATGCGCTGGCGAAAGCAGAGTCGCTGGGCCGGACGACCCAGGTCTGGACCATCCGGATCGAGGACGAGGACGGGCGGCTGGTCTGCCTGTCGCGCTTTACCGTCGCGGTGATCCCGCTGGAGCGCAAGTGAGCGCTCCGACCCGCTCGGTCGCCGTCGTTGGCGCGGGCGACCATATCGGTGCGGCGATCGTGCGCCGTTTTGCGCGCGAGGGATTTGCGGTCCACGCCGGGCGCCGCAATGGCGACAAGCTGGCGCCGCTGCTGGGCGGCGCGGTGACCGGACGCAGCCTCGATGCGCGGGTCAGCGAGGATCTCGCCGCCTTCCTCGACGAGGCGGAGGCGATTGCTCCGCTGGCGCTGGTGGTGTTCAACGTCGGCGCGAACGTCCAGTTCCCGATTGCCGAGACGACCGACCGGGTGTTCCGCAAGGTTTGGGAAATGGCCTGCTTCGCCGGATTTGCCACGGTGCGCGAAGCCGCGCGGATCATGGCGCCGCGTGGGGAAGGGGCGATCTTCGTCACCGGGGCGACCGCCGCGATGCGCGGCAACCCCGGCTACGCCGCCTTTGCCGCCGCCAAGGCGGGCCTGCGCGCCATGGCCCAGTCCGCCGCGCGCGAGCTGTGGCCGCAGGGGCTGCACGTCGCTCACCTCGTCATCGATGCCGGGGTCGACACGGAATGGGTCCGCGCCCGGATGACCGAGCGGCTGGGCGAGGAGGCGATGGCCGCTCTGCCCGATGACGTGCTGATGCCGCCCGAGGCGGTGGCCGATGCCTATTGGGCGCTGTTCAACCAGCCACGGTCCGCCTGGACCTTCGAGCAGGAAATCCGTCCCTACCGGGAGACATGGTAATGCGCGAAATCGAGTTCCTTTACGACTTCGGCAGCCCGAATGCGTACTTCGTCCACCGCGCGATCCCGGCCTATGCGGCGCGCGGCAGCGTGACCTTCCGCTATGTGCCGGTGCTGCTGGGCGGGGTGTTCAAGGCGACCGGCAACCAGAGCCCGATGCAGGCCTATGGCCACATTGCCGCCAAGCGCGATTACGACATGCTGGAAATCCGCCGCTTCATCGCGCGCCACGGCATCACCGGTTTCACGATGAACCCGCACTTCCCGGTCAACACCCTGCTGATGATGCGCGGCGCCGTCGCGGCGGAAAGCCTGGGCTGCGCGGAAGCCTACATCGAGGCGATGTTCGCAGGGATGTGGGAGCAGGGGCTCAAGCTCGACGATCCCGAAGTCTGGGCGGCCACTGCCGGCGCTGCCGGGCTGGACGCGGCAGCGCTCGGCGCGGCGGCGGGCGATGCGGAGATCAAGGGTCGGCTGGTTGCCAACACCGAAGACGCGGTGGCACGCGGGGTGTTCGGCATTCCCAGCTTCTTCCTTGGGGACGAGCTGTATTTCGGCAAGGACCGCCTGCGCGACGTGGTCGAGGCTGCGGAGGCTTCACACGCCCCCTGAGCCACCCCCCCGTTCGTGTGGCGCTGGCCGAGCCCCGCTGGCGCCCCCGTGCCCCGACACGCTCGCCACGAACGGAGGTTGGGTGAAAGCGGTGCCGGATCAGCCCTGCGCGGCTTTCCATTCGCGCTTGATCTTCTTGGCGAGGCTCCACTTGTGGACCTCGGTCGGGCCGTCATAGATCCGGAAGGCGCGGACCTCGCGGAAGATCTGCTCGACAATGGTGTGGTCGGTCACGCCCATGCCGCCCATCACCTGCACGCAGCGGTCGGCAATCCGCATCAGCGCTTCGGAGACGGCGACCTTGGCCATCGAGCTTTCCGCCGTGCCGAGGCTGCCGGTATCGAGCACCGAGGCGCACCACTGGATCATCAGTTCGGCCTGCTTCAGGTCGATCAGGTTCTCCGCCAGCATGAAGCCGACGCCTTCGTGGTCGATCAGCTGCTTGCCGAAGGCCATGCGGCGGTTGGCATAGTCGGTCGCGATCTCGTGCGCCCGCTGGCAGCAGCCGTGCCAGCGCATGCAGTGAGACAGCCGCGCCGGGGAGAGGCGGATCTGCGCATACTTGAAGCCTTCGCCCGCCTCGCCCAGCATCTGGTCGGCGGGAATGCGCAGGTTGTCGATCACCACGGTGGCGTGGCCGCCGGGCATCGAGCTGTCGATGGTGTTGGGCACGTGCTCGATCCGGATCGCCGGATTGGGCAGGTCGACCAGGAACATGCAGGCGCCTTCATCCGCCTTGGCCATGACGATGCCCACGCTCGCCCCTTCGGCCCCGGTGATGAAGGCCTTGCGCCCGTTGACCACCCAGTGGTTGCCATCCGGCTTGCAGGTCGTCTGCATCATCGACGGGTCCGACCCGGCGCCGCCCTCCAGCGCGGGTTCGGTCATGAAGAAGGCGCTGCGGGCGCGGCCCTCGACCAGCGGCCGCAGGAACCGTTCCTTCAGTTCCGGGCTGCCGACCTTGCCCAGGAGATACATGTTGCCCTCGTCCGGAGCCATGGTGTTGACCGCCAGCGGCCCTAGCGGCGAAAGGCCGGACTTCTGCAGGACAAACGCCGTTTCCAGCTGATTGAGGTGGCCGCCGCCGGGCAGCACGTGCGGGGTCAGCACGCCCGCTTCGCGCGCCTTGTTGCGCATTTCATAGACCAGTTCGTCCAGCGGCGCGCCGTGATGGTCGCGGCGCGGATCGGTTTCATAGGGTATCACCACCTCGCGCACGAAGCGCTCCACCCGTTCCCCGATTTCGCGCGCGCGTTCGCTAGGCATGCCCTGATTCCTCTGCTTGCAAAGCCCGTCCGGGCCGTCCATCGTGCGATTTAACCGCGCGATTGAATTTGCGCTCAAGCATAGTGCGAGAGGGAAATCCAGCAATGTTCGAGAAACTGGCGCTTCCGCTGATGTGCGCGCCGATGAGCTTTGCCTCGTCGGTGCCGCTGGCCAGCGCCTGTGCCCGCAGCGGGGTGATCGCCGGCTGGCAGGGCGGCACCCTGACCCGGATGGACGAGTTCGAGCGCTACCTTGCCGCGCTGGCCGAAACGGACGGCGCGCCGCCGATCGTCAACCTGCCCAGCCGCATCGCGACCGAGCCGGAAGGGCCTGACAAACTGGCCCTGCTGGAACGCTACCGCGTGCCGCTGGTGCTCTCCAGCCTCGGCGATCCCAGCCGACTGGTCGAGCGGGTCCACGGCTGGGGCGGGCGCGTGGTGCAGGACGTCACCACCATGCGCCACGCCGAAAAGGCGCTGGAAGCCGGGGTCGACGGGCTGATGGTTACCTGCTCCGGCGCGGGCGGACATACCGGGTTCCTCACCCCCTTCGCTTTCGTGCCGGCGGTGCGGCGGATCTATGACGGGCTGCTGATCGTCGCGGGCGGGATCGCCGACGCGGCGGGCATGGCCGGGGCCCTGGCGCTGGGCGGAGACATTGCCTGCATGGGCACGCGCTTCATCGCCACGCCCGAAAGCGGCGTGGTGGAAGGGCACCGCACAATGATCGCGGGGGCAGGGATCGACCGGATCGTCGTTTCCTCGGCGATGAACGGAGTGCCCGCCAACTGGATCAGGGATTCGCTGGAAGAGGCGGGACTGGGCGATGAGGAAATCCGGGGGCCGAAGATCCCCATGCCCGAAGGCGTGCGCGCCTGGCGCGACATCTACAGCGCCGGGCAGAGCGTCGCTCTGATCGAGCAGATCGAGCCGGTGGCGGACCTGACCGCCCGGCTCACCGCAGAATTCAACGCCGCCGCGCCGTGGTCCAACTGGCGCGAGCGGCTGGCAGAGATCGACAGACAATGGAGTGCATCATGACCGACTATCCCCTGCCCAACAATTCGACCGACCTGACCGGGCGCGTCGCACTTGTCACCGGTGCCTCCTCGGGACTTGGCGCGCGGTTCGCCCGGGTGCTGGCCGCTGCCGGGGCCGCTGTGGTGCTCTGCGCCCGGCGCAAGGACCGGCTCGACGCTCTCGCTGCCGAGATCGAGGCCGCGGGCGGCCGCGCGCTGGCGGTGCAGATGGACGCGACCGATGCCGACAGCATGATCGCCGCCGTCGCCGCTGCGGAGGAGAAATTCGGCACGGTCGACATCCTGATCAACAATGCCGGGATGCCGGACGCGCAGCGCGCCCACAAGATGAGCCTTGAGCTGATCGACAACGTCATCGGCGTCAACCTGCGCGGGCCCTGGATCCTCTCGTGCGAGGTGGCGCGGCGGCTGATCGCGGCGGGGAAGCCCGGGCGGATCGTCAACATCAGTTCGGTCGCGCACTACAAGTACGATGGCAACGGCGCGGCGCTCTATGCCGTGACCAAGACCGCGATTGCCCGGATGACCGACGCGCTCAGCATGGAATGGGCGCCCTACAACATCAACGTCAACGCCATCGCCCCGGGCATGTTCGTCTCCGAAATGACCGACGGCATGTTCGAGCGGATGGGCGGCAATCCTGCGCCGCATGTGGCGCGCAAGCGCATTCCCGTGCCCGAACAGATGGATTCGACCCTGCTCTACCTCGTCGCCCCGGCGAGCGAGTGCGTCACCGGCGCGATCATCAAGATCGACGACGGGCAGGGCTCTGCGGTGCGGCTGCGGTCATGACCGATCAGGCCGTCCGCCTGTTCGCCTTCAACACCGGGTGGTTCCAGTGCCGCCCGGGCTACTTCGTCGAAGGCGACGAGGGCGATTACCTGCGCGGACCGGTCCCGGCCTACCTGATCGAGCATCCGCAGGGTCGGGTGCTGTTCGATACCGGCATGGGGGTGCGCTATCGCCGCGAGCTCGCCGATGCGCTGCCCGCCAACAAGTTCGGGCTGCAATGGTTCGAAGGGATGGACATCGCGACCCGGCTGAAGGCGATCGAGGTCGATCCCGCCAGCGTCAACTGGATCGTCAACTCGCACCTCCACATCGACCACTGCGGCGGCAATGCGCTGATCCCGAACGCCACGGTGATCATCCAGCGCCGCGAATGGGACGCGGCGAAGGGGACGCCGGAGCCGGGGCTATACGAGCCAGTCGATTATGACACCGGCCAGCCGGTGAAGCTGATCGACGGCGAGCATGACCTGTTCGGCGATGGCGCCGTGCGGATCGTGCCGACCTGGGGGCACACCCACGGCCACCAGAGCGTCATCGTCAAGCTGCCAAAGGGCGAGGTGCTGCTGGCGGGGGACTGCTGCTATACCGAGCGCAACCTTGACGTGATGGTCCTGCCCCGCGCGACCGCAGACGTCGAACAGGGCCTGCTGACTTTCGAACGGCTGGCCAAGGCCCGCGCCGCGGGAACCCGCATCCTGTTCGGCCACGATGGCAGGCAATGGGCAACGATCCGCGAAAACGCTGAATTCAATTGAGGAACGAGACATGCTGGTAACGGTGGAACGCGACGGACCGGTCGCGGTAGTGACGATGAACCGCCCCGAGGCGATGAACGCCCTGTCGCGCGGGCTGCGCGCGCAGCTGGCGCAGGTGATGAAGGAACTGGATGGCGAGGATCGCATCCGCGCCGTCGTGTTGACCGGCGCGGGAACGCGCGCCTTCACCGCCGGACTTGACCTCAAGGAACTGGGCGTCGAAGGGCTGGGCGCGGCCAATGCCACCGAGCCGCTCGCCAATCCGGTGAAAGCGATCGAGCAGTGCCGCAAGCCGGTGATCGGCGCGATCAACGGGGTCGCGATCACTGGCGGGTTCGAAGTGGCGCTGGCCTGCGACATCCTGATCGGATCGGAAAACGCCCGCTTTGCCGATACCCACGCCCGCGTCGGGATCATGCCCGGCTGGGGCCTGTCGCAGAAGCTGGCGCGGATGATCGGCATTTCGCGCGCCAAGGAACTGTCGCTGTCGGGCAACTTTCTCGATGCCCGGACGGCCTGCGAATGGGGCCTGCTCAACCGGGTGGTCCCGGCGGATGACCTGCTGAGCGCCGCGAAGAAGCTCGCCAGCGATATCGCCAGTGCCGATCCCGGCATGGTCCAGGCCTACAAGGCGCTGATCGACGAAGGCTTTGCGCTCAGCTTTGGCGAAGGCATGGCGCTGGAAAACTCGAAAAGTTCCGCCGCCAACAGCCAGGTCGACAAGGCCGAGGTCGAGGCGCGGCGGCTCGCGGTGATGGAGCGGGGCCGCACCCAGCAGGGGTAAGGGGACCCGGTCCCTCCTGCCTCCATTCATCCCCTCAACCTCCACCGTCACCCCGGACTTGATCCGGGGTCCAGCTCGCGTTTTGGCGCCGCGTCAGGTTCCAGGCTGGACCCCGGGTCAAGCCCGGGGTGACGGAGTATGGGGCAGATGGCGCACCGAATTTTCCTACAGCGCCGCGATCGGGCATACCCCGTCGCGGCTCTTTGACATCGTCGATCCCCTCGGAAAACCGGCCGGTCGCACCGGACCGGACACTTGCTTCAGGACAGTGTCCAGTGTGTCCATTCGTTCAGCCAAACCGGCCTGAAACCCGCTCGGCCATGTCCGGGCCGACGCCCGCGCTGTTGACGATCTCGTAAGCGAGACCCGCCGCCAGCGGCAGGTCGGCCTGGGCGGTGTAGAGCCGCTTGTAGGCCAGCACCGAATGGCGGCTCTGCGCGGCGATGGCCTGGGCCATGTCCAGCGTCCGCGCCTCAAGCTCGGCGTCGGGCACGCAGTGGTTGGCGAGGCCAATCCGCGCCGCTTCCGCGCCGCTGACCGGCAGCCCGGTATAGCTGATCTCGCGCGCCTTCCATTCGCCGACCCGGCGCGGCAGGCGCTGGCTCATCCCCCAGACCGGGACCAGCGCGAACTTGCCGTGGGTGTCGGCAAAGCTGGCGCTCTCTCCCGCCAGGATGATGTCGCCGGCCAGCGCCAGTTCCAGCCCGCCGGTGAAGCACCCGCCCTGCACGGCGACGATCACCGGCTGCGGCAGGCTGGCCAGCCGCGTGACGATGCTCGCCTGGTAATTGGCGCGCGGGGTGGCGATCCCGCGCTCCTTGAGGTCGTTGCCGGCGCAGAACACCGGCCCCGCCGCGCGCAGCACCACCGCGCCGATGGCCTCGCCCAATGCCTCGATTGCGACGATGTGGGCTTCCAGTTCGCCCCACAGCGCAAGATTGAGTGCATTGCGCTTGTCGGCGCGGTTCAGCGTCAGCACGGCGACATCGCCGTGGCGCTCGAAGCGGACCAGCGGCTCCATCAGCGGTTCTGCCACTGCGGCGCGCGCTTCTCGAGGAAGGCATTGCGCGCCTCCACCGAATCGGCGGTCTGCGACAGCAGGATCTGCTGGCGGTCTTCCAGCCCGAAGGCATGCTCCATCGAAGCCGCGTCGATGTTGAGATTGAGCGCGTCCTTGGTCAACCGCAGCCCCATCGGCGAGGTCAGCAGCATTTCGTCCGCAAGGGACAGCGCCTTGCCGAGCAACTCCTCCTGCGGCAGCACTTCGCTGACGAGGCCGCAGGCGAGCGCCTTGTCGGCGGTCATGAACTTGCCGGTCAGCAGGTATTCGCTCGCCACCGAGCTGCCGACCAGGCGCGGCAGGAAGTAGCTCGCGCCCATGTCGCAGCCGCCGAGGCCGATCCTGATATAGGCCGCGTTCATCCGGATGTCGGGCGCGGCATAGCGCACGTCGCTTGCCAGCAGCAGCGAGAAGCCGCCGCCACAGGCCGGGCCCTGGGCACAGGCAATGATCGGCTGCGGACACTTGCGCATCGCCTGCATCACCGACGCGATCATCCTCTGAGTGCGCCAGCCGGCGTGGACCGGGCCGCTCTCGCCGTCGCGCTGCCAGCCGGTCAGGTCCAGCCCGGCGCAGAAGGCGCGGCCCTCGGCCCGCAGCACCACCACGCGGACGTCGTGCCGGTCATTGAGGCCGGTGAAATAGCCGAGCAGCGCCTGGATCAGCGGCTCGTTCATCGCGTTCAGTCGCTCCGGCCGGTTGAGGCTGACCACCTCCACCGCGCCGCGCCGTTCGATCGTGATTACCTGTTCGCTCATGCCTCTCGCCCTTTCCAGTTTCGCCAAGCCTGTTGACCGCAATCGCGCCGCTGGCAAGTCTCAAGGCGCATATCTGCAACAGCCCCCGACAATTCCGGATCGGGACAGGCGCGCAGGGCGGTGCGGATTGAAATTACGGGAGCTTGCTGCCATAGCCCAAGAGATTCCGGCCCTCTGCGGGGAATCGGGGGAAAAGGCATTCCAGTAGCAAGCATGACGATCCTGCGATCCCGACTTGGCCGGCCCTCGCTGCTGCGCCTGGCCCTGGGCCTGCTTGCCGCGCTGTGGCTCGTGCTGGCAGGGCAGGCTGCACAGGCGCAGGGCGCAGGCCCGGCGGCCCCGCGCAAGGTCGCGCTGATCATCGGCAATTCGAACTACGTGAACCTTGGCGGCCTGCCCAATCCGGTCAACGATGCTGATCTCGTCGCCGACGCCGCGCGCAAGGCGGGGTTTCAGGTGGTCACCGTCAAGAAGGACCTGGGTCTCCAGGCCTTCCGCCAGTCGCTGCGCGATTTCGAGGTTGTCGCCAGCGGCGCGGAAATGGCGATGGTCTATTATGCCGGGCACGGGATCAGCTCGAATGGCATCAACTACCTGATCCCGGTCGATGCCAACCTGCCCGATTCGAGCGAGCTTGAAGGTGGTGCGGTTTCACTGAGCTATGTGATGGCGCGACTGGCCGGCGCGCAGCGGCGGATGGTGCTGCTCGATGCCTGCCGCGACAATCCGCTCCGCAAGGTCTGGGGGAACGATCTGGAACGTCCCGGCCTGGGCGAGACGATCGCCCCGGCGAACAGCGTCATCCTGTTCGCGACGAAGCCCGGCAGCTTCACCCCTGATGGCGAGGGTGCCAATTCGCTGTTTGCTCTGGCGCTGGCCAAGTATCTGCCGCAGCCGGGCCTGCCGCTGAACGATCTTGGCCAGAAGGTGGCCGATGACGTCTTCACGGCTTCGGAAAAGTTCCAGACGCCCTATTCCAGCATTGGTCCAGGGCTTGGCGAATACTCCCTGATGCCGGTGCTGAAAGTGGAACGGGTCGCTGTTCGCACCGAGCTCGAGGACTGGGAGGCCGCCAAGGCGGAGGACGTCGTGGAGGGCTACCGGGAGTTCCTCGACAAATATCCGACCAGTGCCCGCAAGGCAGTGGCGCAGGAATTTTACGAGAGCGCGATCAATAATGGACGACGGCGCAAGGTGGGTACATTGCCCCAGCCCCAGCCCCAGCCCCAGCCCCAGCCCCAGCCCGGGCCGCAGCCTCAGTCGCAGCCGCAGCCAGGGCCGATGCCGCAACCGCAGCCACCTGCACCTCCGCCCTGCCAGGCTAATGATTCTCGGCTGGAATGCCTGCAACCGCCCTGCGCGATGTTCGATCCGCGTCCGCAATGCCCGAAGCTGCCGTGTGCTTCGGGAGGCAACAACTGCAATCCTCTTCCGGCCATGCCACTTGCACCTGTTTTTTCACGTGGAAGTTATCCAACGTGCAAGGACGGCTGGATGAGCCAAACGGACAATTACCAGAAATCGGTTATGGTCACCGAATGTCTGAAGGCATTCAGAAGTTACGAGAGCCTTATCCTCAATGGCTACTTGCAGAAGTTAACTGACTACGCGACGCAAGTTAAGGGCTTGGCCGATCAGGTTACTGGAACTGGTAAGAATTATAGGCCCGAAGACCAAAAGGTTTTCTCGGCCGAGGCTCAGCGCATATACGACACCGTAATTGATATTCAGTATGGTAATGACAAGGGGGATAGTCTTGGTAAGGACTATTTCCGCGTCCGGGCCGAATACAAACGCGATCTGGACTATATGAAGGACAGCTGGAACCGAGCGGTCGGTTGTGGGGGCTACCCAACGCCTTCGGGATTGGAAAAGCCCGCGGTCTGTCCACCTCTTTGAGTGCGTGGGGCTGCACGTTCGGGATCTGGAAGGAGCAAGCGATCGAGACGACTAGGCCCGCCGCCCATGCACGCCCCTTCTTAGCCGGCATGGCCGCGCTCGGCTTCGTGCTGGCGTTGGCCTGGGAGCTGTTCGTCTTTCCGCTCGCCGACACGATCGAGGCGGACACTTTCGTCGTTTTGGCGTGCCTGTTCTATGGCATGGTCTATGGCCCCGTGGTGGTGCTGGCGCTCGCGTTTTGCTGGATCTGTTCGGTCAAAGGCTGGGCGGCGGGGAACCGGTCGCCATCCAGGCTTGGAGCAGCCATGGGAGTCGGCGGGGCGGCCGCGCTGCTGGTCGCGGGTTTCGGCTGGCTCAACGGTGGCCTCGTAACCGGCGAATCCTTTTTTCCGGGCAGGGGCGGATCGTTCCTGCTGCTCGGCGGGGCGCTGCTGTTGCTTCAGATCGCCGCGGAAGAGTTACTGCTGCGCGGCTGGTTGCTTCAAACGTTGCGTGAAGCGTTTGGGCAGTCTGCGGCCATAGCCGTCACGGCACTGGCTTTTGCGATGTGGAACCTCGCAGGAGCACCGCTTGCCGTCCTGCCTGCTTTCAACCTGATCCTGCTAGGCTTTGTCCTCGGCGTGGCCGCCGACCATTTCGGCGGGATTGCCATCCCCATTGCGGCCCGGCTCGGCTGGACGATCACGGCAGAACTGTTGCTCGGGATCAATCCCAACCCGGGCGCCGGCGCCTTCGGTGCGCTGTTCGATCTGGACCTTACCGGAGGATCGCTGTGGGGCGGGACTGAGGCGGGCCTGGCCCATAGTCTTGGGACCAGCGCGGTGCTGGTAGCGATCCTGTTGCCGCTGGTGCAAGCGAACCGCCTGAGGGCGGCGGTGCTACCTGCCTAGATGCCCTGCCCGGCGCGGGCGACGTCCACTCGGTTGCGCTGTTCGACGAAGGCTGCAAGGTCCGCGCCTTCCAGCCGGTCGCGCTTGCCGGTGTCGGTCGGGATCGACAGCGGATCGACCTTCTCGCCGTTGATGTGCACTTCGTAATGGAGGTGCGGGCCGGTGGTGCAGGTGCCGGTGCTACCGACATAGCCGATGGTGAAACCCTGCGGCACGGCCTGTCCGGCATGGAGCCCGTCGGCATAGCGGCTGAGGTGGAAATAGCGCGTTTCGTAGCCGTCTGCGTGGCTGACTATCACCATGTTGCCTGCGCAGCGGCTGGGCGAGGCCGAAGTGACCGTGCCTTCCGCCGAAGCGTAGATCGGCGTGCCGACCGGCGCGGCAAAGTCGGTGCCGCCGTGAAGGCGGGTGTAGTGCAGCACCGGGTGGAACCGCATCCCGAAATTGGATGTGATTCGCGCGCCGTCGATCGGCGTGCGCATGAACCCGCGCCGGGTGGTCGCGCCGTTGCCATCGTACCAGCCGGTTTCCCCGTCAGCCTTGCGGTAGCGATAAAGCGCGAGGCTCTTTTCCGTCGTGGTCAGCTTGGCATAGAGCAGTTCAGGTGCGCCCACCGCCTCGCCCTCGGCATTGACCGACTGGGCGAAGGCAACTTCGAAGGTGTCGCCGGGATGGACTTCTGCGGCAAGGTTGAAGTCGAAGCCGAAGGCATTGATGAATTCGCCGACCAGTGTGTCGGGCACCCCGGCGGCAACGGCGGAGGAATAGAAGCTTTCTGCGTCAATCTCGCCGGGAACGAAGCGGATCGTGCGAGTCAGGTCGGCCGCCACGGCTGCGGCGGCCCATTGCCCGTCCGCGCTGCGGGTCAGTGCCGCGCCCGAACCATCGGCATAGGACGCCTGCAGCCGCTCCAGCCGCTGCCCCTTGCCCTGCGGCAGCAGCGCGGCCTGCAGCCGCACTTCGCCATTGCCGGTCAGCAGAGGCGCCAGCCTGGCGGCGGCGGCCTCCGCCTCCTCCGTCGCGATGCCCAGCGTTACCAGGGCGGCGGCGATCTCGCTGGCTGACGGCAGCTTGAGCGCGCGTTCGATGGCCTCTGGCGCAGCGGGCGCCGCTGCCTTTGCTGCAGCGACCGGTTGTGCGACTGGGGCGGGAACCCTGGTGAGCCAGGCTGCCGATCCGGCGATCAGCAAGACTGCGGCAGACGCGAGCCAGGCGCGGCGCGAAGCGGCGGGTCCCGGCTCTGCCGGCTGCACATGGTGCGCGGGCGTACCGGGGACGAAGCTGGTGCCGATCCCGCGCCAGGCTTCGGGCAGGTGGTCTTCGTTGCCGCGCTGCGCTGCAGGTTCGGCAGGGGGCTGCGGCTGCGCCTCGCCCGCTGGCGGCGTTGCGGCCCCGGGCGGCGTGGTTTGCGCCTTGTCCGGTGGCGGCTTGCGCCAGCTCAGGGGATTGAAGGAATCGTCATCCATTCTCAGCGGCGGGCCTTTTGTCCGGGAAGGCGTGCGAACCGCTCATAACCGTGCTTTAATGCGGGGAGAAGCTGTGCTTTAGTCAACCGGCAAAATCGCGCGGGGGAATTCATGACAGCAGGCAACCGGGTGGCGTGGCGCGAGGGCCAGTTCCTGCGTCCGCAACACTTCCAGCAGGCGGACCGCTCGTTCGATTTCCGGCTGCGGGCGCGGGCCAATCAGTTGCGCCCCTATCCCTGGGGGTTGAGCCAGATCGTCATCGACGAGGAACTGGCCGTGCTGGGCAAGTTCGCGGTGGTGCGCGCGGTGGGCGTGATGCCAGATGGCACGCCCTTCGCCATTCCCGAGGATCAGCCGCCGCCGCCGCCGCTCGACCTGCCGGAAGACACCCGCGATGCGACGATCTACCTGACGCTGCCGGCCGCGCAGGCGGGGGCACAGGAATTTGCCGAGGCCGAAGGCGCGGGTCCGGAAATCCGCTTCGTCGTGGCCGAAACCGAAGTGGCGGACTGCTTCTCGGACGAGCGTGACCGCGAGCCGATCGATCTCGCCCGGCCCAACCTCGCCTTCGGGGTGACGCGCGACCAGACCTATGGCCGGGTGCTGTGCGGTCTGGGTCACGTGCGCGAGATGCAGGGCAAGCGGATCCATTTCGACGACCGCTATATCCCGCCCGTGCAGGACATCGCCGCCGTGCTGCCGCTGCGGCATGGCCTGGCCGACATCCTTGGCCGGTGCGAGCAGCGCGCGATTGAACTGGCGCTGCGGGCAGTGGAATCGACCGATGGCGGCGCGGAAACCTTTGCCAGCTTCCTGCTGCTCCAGGCGCTCAACCGCTGGATCGCGACGCTGCGGCACCTGGAAAGCCTGCCGGTGGTCCACCCCGAGCGACTGTTTGAGGCCTTTGCCGGGCTCGCCTCGGAAATCGCCACGCTGGTTCGCCCGGACCGCCGCGCCCCGGCCTATCCGACCTATGATCACGAGAACCTGCGCGGCTGCTTCGCCCCGCTGATTGACATGCTCCAGTCGATGCTGGCGGCGGTGTTCGATCGTTCGGCGGTGCAGCTTCCGCTCAACCAGCTCAAGGAAGACAGCTGGATTTCGCCGATCATCGATCGAGGCCTTTATCAGAACGGCTATTTCTACCTTGCCGTGCGCGCGGCGGCATCGGGCGACGAGATTACCCGCAGCTTCGGCTCGATGGTCAAGGTCGGCGCGGTCGAGCGGATGCGCCAGATCGTGGATTCGGCGCTTCCGGGCGTGCCGCTGCGCCACACCCCCACCCCGCCGCCGCAGATCCGGGTGATCCCGGGCTACGTCTATTTCGAGCTCGATCGCGGGGCGCCGGACTGGCGCGATTTCGCCACTGCGACGGGGCTGGGCCTGCATGTCGCGGGCGATTGGCCGCAGCTCCAGCTTGAGCTGTGGTGCGTCAAGAAGGCGGCGCGATGACCGGCGGCAACGGCTCCTCGGACGGCGGCGGCAACCGCACGGTCTTTCGCCCCTCGCCGCTGGGCGGTGCGCGCAGCGTCCAGCCAGGTCCGGCGCCTGCTTCGCCCGGTTTTGGCGCATCGCCACAGCCTGATCCCTTCGCCCCGCAGGCTGCGCCCGGCTTTGCTACGCCGCCGTTCGGTGCTTCGCCGGTGCCGGGCGCGGCGCCTGCCGCTCCGCCGCCGATGGGCGGACCGGCAGTGCGGGCCGAGCGGCTCAACGATGACGACATTCCCCGCGCCTCGCTGCCGACCGACGCCCGCAGCGCGCTGGTGACCGAGGCCGGGCCGGTGCTTGCGCTCGCCGCCTCGATCCGTTCGGGCCGCGCGCGCATCGCGATGCCCGACTTCCACCGCGAGGCGAGCGAGGCGATCGCCGCCTATGATCGGGCAATTGCCTCCCTCTACCCGGAAGAGACCCGGATGCGGGCCCGCTATGCGCTGTGCGCCACGGTCGATGACATCGCCCAGAACCTGCCCAACATCGGCCAGGACGGGACCGAGTGGGCGCGCCGCAGCCTGGTGGTGACCTTCTTCCGCGAGAATATCGGCGGCGACCGGTTCTGGCAGCTGGTCGACGACCTGCTCCAGCGGCCCGGCCAGAACGGCGAACTGATCGAGCTCTATCACGCCTGCCTTGCCGCCGGGTTCGAGGGGCGCTTCCGCGTGACGCCCGATGGCCGCGCGCGGCTCCAGCAGATCATGGCCAGCCTCTATGGCGCGCTCGAGCATCCGCGCTCGCTTTCGGCCAGCGAACTGTCGCCGCAGTGGAAGGGGGCCAATGCCCCGCTCGCCCGGGTCAGCCCGTGGAACAAGCTGGCGCTGGCCGGGGCGGGGGCGCTGGCCTTCCTGCTGGTCGTCTATATCGCGCTGCAACTCGCGTTGAAGAGCGCGGCCAGCCCGCCGGACACGGCGCTGGCGCGGATGATGCCGGTGGGCGAACTGCGCCTCTCGCGCGTCGGCGCCGCGCCGCCGCCGGCGATGGAAAGCGCTCAGCTTTCGGCGCTGCGCAAGTTCCTGGCGCCGGAGATCGCCCAGAAGCTGGTAGTGGTCGAGGAAAATGCCGCGACCGTGCGGGTGCGCACCACGGTCGGTCAGCTGTTCCAGTCCGGCTCCGACGCGCTGGAGCCGGGCCGCGCCGCCCTGTTCGAACGGATCGGCCGCGCGGTGGAAGGCGAACCGGGCCAGGTCACCGTCGAGGGCCATGCGGACAGCGACAAGGTGTCCTCGCTGGCCTTCCCCGACAATATCGCCCTGTCGCGCGCCCGCGCGCAGAAGGTGGCGGACGTCCTGTCGGGCGTGCTGTCCAACCCGGGCCGCATTGCGGTCGAAGGGTTCGGCGATACCCGCCCGATCGCCAGCAACGACACGCCTGACGGCAAGACGCAGAACCGCCGCGTCGAAATCGTCATTCCGCGCAGACAGTAACCGCCAGGCAGGGGACCGGCTCTCGTGAAGAAGATCTTCGGCAACTGGTGGTTCCTGACGGGCCTGGCCACGCTGTTCCTGGTGCTGGTCCTGTGCGTGGGCCTGCCCTATTTCGTTGGCGGCCTGCGCCCGTGGTGGGTGCGCCTGACGCTGTTCGTGGTGCTGGCGGGCGGCTGGGGGCTGATCGGCTTCCTGCGCGCGCGCCGCGCCCGCAAGGCGGCGCAGGCGATCGAGCAGGAACTGACCGCGCCGTCCGCCGCGGACCAGGAATCCGCTGCCATCGCCGCGCGGATGAGCGAGGCGCTGGCCCGGCTCAAAACCGCATCGGGCGCCAAAGGCAATTACCTCTACGACCGCCCGTGGTACGTGATCATCGGCCCGCCGGGCGCGGGCAAGACCACGGCGCTGCTCAATTCCGGGCTGCGCTTCCCGCTCGCCGACCAGTCGCTGCAAGGGGTAGGCGGCACCCGCAACCTCGATTTCTGGTTCGCTGACGAGGCCGCCTTCGTCGACACCGCCGGACGCTACACCACGCAGGATTCCGATGCTTCGGCGGATTCGCAGGGATGGCGCAGCTTCCTTGACCTGCTGCGCCGCAACCGCCCGCGTTCGCCGGTCAACGGGGTGATCGTGGCGCTGGGAGTGGATGAACTGCTCAAGGCCGACCGCGCCGGGCTGGACCGCCACGCCGCGCTGGTCCGCCGCCGCCTGGCCGAAATCCGCGCCAGCCTCGAAGTCTCGTTCCCAGTCTATTTCCTCCTGACCAAGGCCGACCTCCTCTCCGGCTTCGTCGAATTCTACGACGATCTGGACGTCGAAGGGCGCCGCGCCGTGCTCGGGGCCACGCTCCCCGCCGAGACGACCAATCCGCGCACCGACGATCTGGTCGCCCAGTTCGACCGGATGGTCATGGCCCAGGGCGACCGCCAGGCGAAGCGGCTCTATGAGGAAGTCGACGCGGCCCGGCGCAGCCAGATCCTGGGCTTCCCGGCCCAGCTTGCCGCGCTGCGCAACCGCTTTGCCCGCTTTGTCGAAGGCGCGTTCCTCTCCGGCGACCAGCCCGCCGGCACGCTGCGCGGGTTCTACCTCACCAGCGGCGTCCAGGAAGGCGCGCCGCTCGACCGGATCCTTGCCGGGGTGGCCGACGTGTTCCAGGCCGCGCCCGCGCAACAGCGGGGTCTTTCGGGGCGGACCTATTTCCTCAACCGCGTCCTGACCGAGGTGGTGTTCGGCGAGGCGGGACTGGTCCAGGCCGATCCCGCCGCGCGCCGCCGCGCCGATGCGCGCACCGCGATGGGCTATGCCGGGATCGCCGCCGCCGTGGTGCTGGTGCTTGCCGCATGGGGTGTCAGCTTCGTGCGCAATCACGGTTTCCTCGGCGATCTGGCGGTAGCCGCCAACGAGGCGTCCTCGCTCACGCGCCAGACCGGGATCGACCTGATCGAGGTGCGCGATTCCGATCCCGATCTTGAGCAGTCGCTCGCCGTGCTGCGGTCCTTGCGCAACCTGCCGCAGGGCTATGCCCAGCAGCAGGCGGGCGGGCCTGAGCTGACCATGCGCTTCGGGCTGTTCCAGTCATGGGAGGCCCGCCGCGCGCGCGAGGCCTACCTGATGGGGCTGCGCCGCATCCTGCTGCCGCGCCTGCTGCTGCGGCTGGAAAAGTACATGGCCGCCAATTCGGCCGACCCCTTCGCGCTCTATCAGCCGCTCAAGGTCTACCTGATGCTCGGCGGCAAGGGGCCGATGGACGCGGGCACGGTGCGTTCGTGGGTGCGGTCCGACTGGGCCAGTGCCGACCAGTTCGGCGGGGCCGACCGCGCGCCCGAGCGGCAGGAGCTGGCCCAGCACCTCGATGCGCTGCTGGCCGATACCACGGCCTGGCCGGGCGGCGGGCAGGCTCCGCTCGACGGGCAGACCGTGGCGAGCGCCCGGGCGCAGATCCAGACCATGGGCATGGCCGACCGCGCCTATGCCGTGCTCAAGCAGAAGGCGCTGGGCGCGGGCGGCGCGCCGTGGCGGGCGAGCGAGCATCTGTCTGCCGGGGACGCGCTGGCCTTTGCCAACGGGCCGGAAGTGCTCCAGGCCGAAGTGCCCTATTTCTACACCAAGGGTGGCTACGAGAAGGCCTACCTGCTCGGCCTCGCCACGGTCGCGCAGGACCTCGAAAAGGACCTGTGGGTGCTGGGCGAGGCGGCGAACATGGAAGGCACCCGGATGGAACTGGGCCAGGTGCGCGGCGGCGTCGCCACCCGCTATGCCCAGGAATACAAGGCTGCCTGGGAAAAGGTCGCCACCCTGCCGCGCGCCGCCAACTATTTTGCAGACGATGCGGCGTTCGGATCGTTCACCCGCTCGCCCTCGCCGCTCAAGAAGCTGCTGCTCGAGGTCAAGGCCAACACCGTGTTCACCGGTGGTTCCTCGGCGGTGAAGCAGATCGCGGGTGAGCAGCTGGCCCAGTCGCGCTTTGGCCGGGCGATCACCGCCGGGCAGGCGATAACGGGCGCTGGCGGCGGCTTCGATGCCGGGACGGAGATCGGCAGCTACTTCAAGCCGCTGCACGACTATGTCGGCGGCAGCAGCGCGGACGCGCCGGTCGACCAGTTCGTCGCCGCGCTGAAGCAGGCAGTATCGGCCAGCAAGGCGGCGAGCTCGATCGCGGGCGGGATGGGCGGCGATGCACTGCAGGCCCAGCAGGCCAGCGCCGTCAGCAATGCCGCGATTGCCGGGGCCGGCGCGCCCCCGCAGCTGCAGGGCTTCGTCTCGTCGGTGACCAGCGCGGGGCAAACCGCCACAGTGAGCTCGGCGCAGGGGGCGATCAGCGACGTCTATTCCACCAGCGTACTGCCGGCCTGCCTTGCGGCGACGAAGGACAAGTATCCCTTCTACGGCAAGTCGCCCGACAACCCGATGCCCGCCAATGCCTCGCTGGCCGATGTCCAGCAGGTCTTCGCGATGGGCGGGACGATGGACGGGTTCGTTTCGCAGCGGGTCCTGCCGCTGGTCGACATGGGCGGGCCGGTGTGGCGCTGGCGGGCCGACAATCAGGTGACTGCGGGCTTTTCGCCCAGTTCGCCCGAGGAATTCGCCAAGACCCGCAAGCTCAAGGAAATGCTGCTCGAAGGACTGACCGTGAAGCTTGAGGCGAAGTCGTTCGGCGCGGGCGCCGACGCAGCGGAGCTGGTGGTGGGCAGCACCCAGTACCGCTTCGAACCCGGTTCGGCGGGTGAACGGCCCGTGGTCTGGTCGGCGCAGGGCAATGTCCCGCAGGCCTCGCTCACCCTCTTTGCGAAAGGAGCCAAGGTCCTGGAAATTCCCGCCAGCGGGCCTTGGGCGCTGTTTCGCCTGATGGACGAGGGCCAGTTCGAAAAGCGCGGCGGCACCTGGTTCGGCACTTTCGGATCGGGCAGTCGCTCGGTCGCCTTCAAGTTTACTTTCCCGACCGAACAGAACCCGTTCACGCGCGGGGCCGTGCCGTGGAGTTTCCGGTGTCCGGTAACGCTCTAGGCCGCTGGCTGCAGGGCAAGATGCCGGCTCACGGCGATTTCCTGACGCGTGGGCTGGACGGGCCTGCGCGCGATGCGCTGGACCACTGGCTCAGCGCGGAAATGATGCTGGCCCGAGACCGGTTTCCCGCCGATTTCGAGGCGCGCTATGATGCCGCCCCGGCCTGGACCTTCGTTCATGCCGAGGCCGATGGCGGCTGGACCGGCGGGGCGCTGTGCGCCTCTCAGGACCGCGCCGGGCGGCGCTTTCCGATGGTGCTGGCGCAGCGAGCCCCGGATGCGGCGGGGGCCGCAAGTGCAGCCTGCGGCTGTCTGACCACGCTGTGCAAGGCCTTTGCCGGGGGCTGGGACGTGGAAACCCTTTACAGCGCGCCAGTGGAGCCCGAGGAAGCGGGCTGGCAGCCGGCTGCTTCGGAATGGACGCTGCTGGCCGAGCATGGGCCAGCGGTGGTCCTGCCCGGACGTTATCCGCAAGGAGCGATCGCCTGCATGGTGGAGTATGCGCAGTGAGTGAACCGTTCCGGATCGACGATGCCTCCGCCACCCACGTCGGCGAAGTGCGGCAGGAGAACGAGGACAGTCTTCTGGCCCTGCCCGATGCCAAGGTATGGGTGGTCGCCGATGGCATGGGCGGGCACGAGAATGGCAAGTACGCCTCGCAGGCCATCGTCGATGCGGTGGCGACGGCTCAGTTCCCGGACAGTCTGGAAGAAGTCTGCGATGTGCTGTCGGGCGCGGTCCATGCCGCCAATGCCGAAATCTTCGCCCGCTCGCGTGAGGCCGAGGCGCAGATGGGATCGACCTTCGTCGCGCTGGTGGTGCGCGGTGCCGAATTCGCCGTGCTGTGGTCGGGAGACAGCCGCGCCTACGTCTACCGCGCGGGTGTGCTGTATCGGCTGACGTCCGATCATACCCAGGTCCAGGCCATGATCGATCGCGGCCTGCTGACGCCGGAAGAGGCGCTGGTCCATCCGATGCGCCACGTGCTGGCGCGCGCGGTCGGGGTGGAAGAGACGCTCCAGATCGACGCGGTGCGCGACACGATCGATCCGCGCGACGTGTTCCTGCTGTGCAGCGACGGGCTCCATGGGCTGCTGTCCGACGCGGAGATCGCCGCGATCCTCGAACGCGGCGGCGTCGCTGCCGGGGACGAACTGATCGCGCAGTGCCTGGCGCGCGGAGCACCCGACAACGTTACCCTCACGCTGGTTATGGCGAGCGAGCCGACCATGCTGGTGCTGGGGAGTGTGGCGTGATGTCCGACGACGACGCCGAACGCACCGTTTACAACCCCGGCAGCCTGCCGCCGGTCCAGCCCTCCGCACAGCCAGCAC
Organism: Novosphingobium sp.; assembly: GCA_041912655.1. Classification (GTDB taxonomy): domain Bacteria; phylum Pseudomonadota; class Alphaproteobacteria; order Sphingomonadales; family Sphingomonadaceae; genus Novosphingobium. The sequence continues at coordinate 45,734 of JAYRMP010000008.1, forward strand.
CCGCGCCGCATGGCGCCTCCGGAGTGCGCATCCAGCCCGGCGACGTGCTGAACCACATGTACGAGGTGCGCCGCTCGATCGCACGCGGCGGCATGGGCGAGGTGTTCGAAGGCTGCAACGTCAACTACGCGGAGGAACGCGTCGCCATCAAGGTGATCCTGCCGCACCTGGCGGCGGACCCTTCGGTCCAGTCGATGTTCTTCAAGGAAGCGCGGACGCTCACCCGGCTCAACCATCCCGCGCTCGTTCAGTACCGCACCATGGCGCAGGAACCGCAGCTGGGCGTGTTCTACATCGTCACTGAATTCGTCGACGGCCCGCCACTGGCCGAACGGCTGCGCGATCTGGCCCCCAGCGTGCAGGAGCTGGCGCTGCTGGCGCGGCGGCTGGCCGAGGGGCTGGCCGTGGCCCATGCTGGCGGAGCGATTCACCGCGACATTTCGCCCGACAACATCCTGCTTGAAGGCGGGAAGGTGCAGGGCGCGAAGATCATCGATTTCGGCATCGCCAAGGACCTCGATCCCGGCTCCGGGACGATCGTCGGCGATGGCTTTGCGGGCAAGCTCAACTATGTCGCTCCCGAACAGCTCGGCGAATTCGGCCGCGACGTGGGGCCGTGGAGCGATATCTACAGCCTGGGCCTGACCCTGCTTGCCGTCGCGCGCGGGCGCGATGTCGACATGGGCGGGACGATCGTCGACGCGGTCGACAAGCGCCGGGCCGGTGCGGACCTTGCGCCGATGCCCGAGCCCTTGCGCCCGCTGCTCCAGCGCATGCTGGCTTCCGATCCGAAGCAGCGGATGCGCTCGATGGAAGAGGTCGTGCGCTGGTTGGACGACTGGGCCAAGGGCAAGATTCCAGCTGCCGCACCCGCCGCGAAGGCGCCTGCCGGTGCGGGGACAGGAGCGAAGCTCGCGGGCCTGAAGATCCCGCCCGCGCTGAAGGAACCGCGCGGCGCGATGATCGCGGGCGGCGGGGCGCTGGGCCTGCTGGCGTTGCTGGCGATCGGCCTGTCCTTCACCGGCGGCAACGTGGACGAAACCGCGGCCGGCGATGCGCAGGCCGCGCGGCCCGCTGCCGCACCGGGCGCGGCACCCGCGCCTCCCGCAGATCCGGTGGCGGCGGCGCGGACTGCCCTCTCGGCCAGCGCGGCGCGCTTGCCCTGCAGCTGGATCGAAGTTGCGGGCGTCGATGGCGGACAGGGTGCGCGCGTTTCCGCAGCGTTCAGGGGAGTGTCCGGCAAGAGTACCCAGGCGATGGGGCAAATCGACGCGCTGCTTAAGCAGAACGGTATACAGAACGCGTCACTAAATTTCAGCGAGGTCGATACGGTCCCGGCAGAATTCTGCAACGTGATTGACGTGTTCGCCCCGTTCCGCGATCTGGGCGGTGGCCATCTGTCATCGCCTCAGACCAAATTCGAGGTCAAACCGCTCGGCGGAGAGTGGGGCGTTCGCGCTGGCCATATCGAGGCTCAGGTTGTGGTCCAGGTCAACACGGCCGGCCTTTCCGGTGAACCCAGGCTAATTTACGTTCATGAGAGTGGAGCGATGCAGCTGTTTGCCCTGTCGGATTTCTTACAAGGTTACAAAGAAGATCTCGGTGGCGGCAAATTCCGCATTAACCTTCCCGTCGAGGAACTCGGGTGGGCTGGAATGATCCTGCTTTCGGGCAAGGGGCCGTTCGATCCCAAAGTCTTCAAGCATACCGAATGGGGAGAGGCCCAGTCGTGGAAGCAGAGGATTCCGGAGCTCGCGCGCGCTCAGGGCTGGAAGAGCGAGATGGTCTGGTTCAAGGTGGTCAACGAGCAGCCCGACGCGGCGCATTAGCGCTGGTTGGCGATCTCGTCGTAGGCGCGGCGGAATTCCTTGGCGAACATGTCCATGAATGCTTCGTCCGAACCCTGGACCACCCCGCCAAACTCCCGCTCGTAAGCGTTCCACAACGCCGCATCGCGCGCGGCGGGCAGGATCTTCGCCAGCAGACCCTTGTCCTGCGCCCGCGCACGGATCGCGGCGGGCGAGAACCGGTCGAGCGTGGCGCGCAGCGCTCCCTGCATGGCCCGCAAGGTTGCCATCTGGTGCGCCTGAAGGTCCTTGAAGGCATCCTCAACCGCCTGGTCGGCGCGCTGGAATCCCCGCTCGGGCGGGTTGAGCAACTGCAGCAGCGCCTGTTCCGGCGTCCGGGCGAACTTCAGCGGATTGTTGCCATCGATCGAGAAACTGGTGCCCTGCGCGCCCATCTGGCTCTTGGCGCGGGCGCGCGCTTCCAGCAGCAGGAACAGGCCGCTGACCAGCCGCGCGAGCAGGTCTCCGGCAACCGTGGCAGTCTGCGCCGGGTCCTGCCGAACCTGTCCCGGATCGACCCGCGCGGCGGCAAGGAGTTCGTTGATTCCGTCTGGTGCCGCCGGCTGCGGAGCGGCCTGCGGCACCGGTGCCGCGACCGCAGGAGCGGCAGGCGGCGCAGGCTGCACCGCTTCAGACTGCCATTGCGGCGCGGTCTGGGCCGGCGGCGCAACAGGAGCAGGCGCAACGGGAGCGGCCTGGATTGGCGCGGGTTGCGGAGCGCCGAAGCCGCCACGCGACCAGTCGACCACGTTGCTTTGAGCGAACTTGCCCCAAACGTCCTCGGCAGCGGGCGGAGCGGGCGGCGCTGCCGGGCTGGACCATTCCGATGCCGGCATGACCGGCGGCGGCGGGACGACGTCCCAAGCCGAGGGCGCCGCAGCCGAAGCCTGGCCGAAGCCGGGCGGCTGCGCGATCGGCGGCGGTGCCCAGGCCTGCGAAAGCGGACCTTCGCCCGAAATCGCCGCAGCCGGCGGCGCTGCGCCCCATGCGGAAGCACTGTGCTGCGGGGCGATGGGCTGATCCGCTGTTGTCGAAGTCCAGCCGCGCCATTCGGAGGGTGCTGGCTGCGGGAACTGCGCCGCCAGCCCGGCGGCGGTCGCGCCATCCAGCGCGGCGGCGATCTCGAACCGTCCGACCACGAAGACGTCACCGTCGCGGATCGGATGCGGGACCGGCAGGCGCACGCTCTGTCCTGCCAGGAATGTGCCGTTGGTGCTGAGGTCGACGAGCTCGTAGCGCTCGCCTTCGAAGCGGATCTCGCAATGGTTGGACGAGATGAACCGGGATGGATCGGGCAGGCACCAGTCTGCGGTCGGCGCACGGCCGATCCGCGCGCCCCGGCGATCGAGCACCAGCGAGGAGGGCGAACCATTCTCGAGTGAGGCGGCATTGCGGATGACGAGGGTCAGGGGCATGACCGCGATCCTGCCTGCAAACCCGTTCGAGCGCCAGCCTGCTCCATCGCGGCGCCCTAGTTCCCGGTCACTGCGGCTTCGCCAAGCTCGACGATCTGGCGCAGCGTCGCTTGCGGATCGGTACAGTCCTGGGCGCCGACCATCAGAGCGGCTGCGGCCAGCTTGGCGCAGACATCGGCGGGGGCATGAACCGGGGCAAGGTCTGCCGATGCGATTGATCCGCCCGACAGGAACACGGCCTGGCACAGTAGCGCGAGGGGCTCCTGTTCGCTGGCTTCGGGGGATTCGGCAACAGTGCGGCGCAGTTCGTCGCAGGGATCGTCCAGCCACTGCAGCACTGCAATGACAGCGGGATCGGTGCGATTGACCATGCCGGTGGCGAGGGCCGCACGCGTTGCCCAGGCGATGCACTCATAGCGCGGCAGGGCATGGGCGATGAACTCGATCGCACCATTGAGATCACCGGCGGCCACCAGCCGGGCGTGCCACTCCGCCAGCGGGCCAAGCGCCCCGCGGGCAGCCGCAGCCCGAGGTTCGATCAAGGCAAGCACCTGCCCCGCGTCCGTCAGGGTCGATCTGGTCCAGTTAGCCATCGCCATGGGCTCAGTTGATCGTCACCAGAGAGCCCTTGGCCACCAGCAGGCCCTGCGCCTCGACGGTGGTCATGGCGCTGCCCAGTTTCGCCGTCGCCTTGCCCTGCATGTCCAGAACCGTGGTCGCGACCTGGATCTTGGCCGGATCGATGGTCACCGTGCTGTTGCCGACTTTCAGCGTGATCTTGGCCCCCGCCTTGATCTCGATCTCGGTCCCGGCCTCGATCACGATCTTGTTCTTGACCGTCAGGCTGTCGTTGGCGTTGATCTTGACCTTGCGGTCCTTCTCGATGTCGACCGTTTCGGTCCCGAGGACCTCTTCCTTGCGGTTCTTGCCGATCTTGATTTCCACGTCCTTGCCGACGTGGTGGGTCTCGTCGTGGCGAACGCGGGTGTTCATGTCGCGCTCGGCGTGGATGAACACCTCCTCCTTGCCCTGGGCGTCCTCGAACCGCAGTTCGTTGGCCCCGGGCGCGCCGGTATCCAGGTTAACCGCATCGCCCAGGCTGGAACCGCTGTCCTGCTTGTAGGTCTTGGTTCGCCATAGCGCGCGCGTCTTGTGTTCAGGCAGCGGATAGACCGGCTTGTGCGCCTGGTTGAACACCCGCCCGACCACGATCGGACGGTCCGGATTGCCGTTGATGAAGTCGATCAGCACCTCATGTCCGACGCGCGGGATGATGATATTGCCAAGGCCCCCCGTCTGCGACACCCGCAGCCAGCAGCTGCTCTTGTCGTCGTGCTGGCCTTCGCGGTCCCAATGGAACTGGACCTTGATCCGGCCGAACTCGTCGACGTGGATTTCCTCTCCTGGCGGTCCGGTTACCAGCGCCGTCTCGGGGCCGCGGGCGACCGGGCGCGGGGTGACGATGGGGGCGCGGAACTGGACATCGTCGGGAATGGCCGAGAAGCCGACGTGGGTTTCCGCCTGGCTCCGGCCAGAGCGGTACTGTTCGTTGGAAACGTGGCTGCGGCAGGCGGTGATCAGGTACTTGCGGTTGAAGCGGTCGTTGGGATGCTGGCCCAGCGCGAAGGTGTGGCCGGCCTGGATTCCGGGGAAGCGGCATTCGCCTTCATAACGCAGCCGCTGCGCCCGGCGGGATTCCAGCAGCACCGCGCTCAGCGCCTTGCCTTCTTCCTGCTGATAGTAGCGGCCCGGCCAGCGATAGACCTCGATCGCGTCCTCGGCATGGGCCTTGGTTTCCTCGGCCTGGGATTCGCGCGGCTTGCGCGGCTTCTTGAAATCGAAATCGCGCAGTGTCACCCGCGCCTCGGCGCCGGACGAGGCATGCTCGTGCCAGGCCTGGATGAACGCGCCCGCTCCCGCGCCGATCCGGGCCGTCGAATCGACGATGTTCACCGAATCGCTGAGCGCATTGAAGGTCAGGTCGCCGACCGGCAGCGTCGGGTGCGAACCAGGCTTGTCGCAGATCATCAGGCGGTGGGCGGCGGCTTCGTGCGCATAATAGTAATAGAGGCCGTCCTCCTCCATCAGCCGACTGACGAAGGCGAAGTCGCTTTCGCCGTACTGCACGCAGTAGGCCAGGGTGCGCGTACCGCCAGTGGCGACGACCTTGTAGGGGATGCCGCAGCGGCCCAGCACGTCCTCGACGATGCCGATCACCGTCTTGCCCTGATAGATGCGGAAATTGCTGCCCTGAGCGTGGAAATGTGCCAGCGGCGCCAGCGTCAGGCGATAGACGAAGCCTTCGCCAACCAGCTCCTCGCTGTAGCGCGCATCGATCACCACCCCGTTGTAGTAACGCAGGTGCTCACCATCGAGCAGGCATTCGATGCTCGCCGCCCGGCCAAGGTTGGGCAGCAGCTCGATCTCGCTGCGGGCGAGGACGTCGAGCGAAACCATGAAAGGTTCGCTCAGCGCCTCGTAGGCATCGAGGCTGACAAGCCGCAGCTTCTCTCGGCTGTCGGCGAGAGTCAGGGTAAGGCTGGTCTGGCGCTTGCTGGCGGACAATGAATTCCCCCGGTTTAACCTGCCACTGCGCTGGCGGACAATTCGCAAGTGTTCGCAAATGCCTGTCCCGGATTGACCGGGTCTTTCCAAAAATTGCGTTGCTCGCTTCTTCGGCAACACGTATTAAGGATCGGCAGCGCTATTGGCAATTGCCGAGAGTGGCGCGGCGAAATGGGGCCACATCATGCGCAGCACAGTCACATTCCTTGGCGGGACTTTCGCTTTCGGGCTCAGCCTTGTCGTAGCGGCACCGGTCGCTGCGCAGACTGCCGATGGAACCTCGGTCCAAGCGCAGGTCAAGTCGCCGGAACAGATCCGCTGCGAGCTGTTTGCCAAAATCGAGGAGAACGCCTGTGTGATCCCCCGCGGCAAGCTGATTGAAATCATTCCGATCAATGGCAAGTCCATCAAGGATCCGGGTCGGGTCAAGGAGTTCATGAACCAGAACCTGACCTCGCCCAAGGTGCCCAAGCGTCCGCCAGTGCGCCTTACCAGCAAGCCTCAGGCGCTGACGCCTGCCAAGACGATCACCTATACCCCGGTGCGCGGCAGCGATCTGTTCATCAACTTCGATCTCGGTTCGGCGGACGTCAACCCGCAGGCTGAAGGGCAGACCAGGAACCTGATCGAAGCCGTGCGCCAGTATGGGCTCAACAAGTACAAGTTCATGATCGCGGGGCACACCGATTCGGTCGGCTCGCTTGCTTACAACGACGACCTTTCGCGCCGCCGCGCGGAAACCGTTGCCAAATTGCTGCGCCTCAGCGGGATGGATTCCGAAAACCTGGTGGTGAAGGGCTATGGTTACCGCATGCCGCTTGAAGGAATGGATCGGACCGACGGGCGCAACCGCCGTGTCGAGATTCTGTTGCTGGAGGCAACGCCGACCGTACCTGCAGCCAAGTAATCGACGCTGATCGGCGCGATCCGGGGAGACAGAATGGGGCTAGACATTTCCGCGCTGGTGGCGCCGCTTTCGGATGAGCAGCCGTCCGGGCCGGACATGTATGGCGATGCGAACCGGCAGCAGATCGAGCTCGCCTTCGACCGTTCGATCAGCGATGGCTCCGCGCCCGAAGTCTCCGCCTCGCAGTGGCAGGATGCGATCGACCTGATCCTGGCCCAGTGCGAGCAGACCCGGGACCTGTGGCTGCCGGTCTACCTGCTGCGCGGCGCGGCGCAGTCGGGCCAGTTCGATCTGGCCGTCGATGCGGCGCGGTTCCTGGCCGAACTGATCGAGGTGCGTTGGGCGGACGTCCACCCGCAGCTTGAGGACCTGGGCTTCATCGGTCGCAAGACCCCGTGTGAATCGCTCACCCGGATCGGCGATTTCCTGGGGCCGCTGGAACGCATGCCGCTGGTCGTCCATCCGCGCCTTGGTTCCTTCAGCGGAGCCGATTTCGAGCGGTTCCGCGAGCAGGGCCCCAAGGCCGCCGGCTTCGCCGAGTTCCGCATGGCGCTCGACGGGATCGGCGCCGATGGCTTGAACGAAGCGATTGCCGGTCTCGATGCGATCGATTCCGCTCTGCGCCAGGTCGATGCGGTGCTCACCGCCAATGCCGATGGCGATACGGCGACCAACTTCAAGCCGGCCTACGACCTGCTCGGCAAGATGCGGCGTGCTGTTGCCTCCAACTTGCCCGGCGACGGTGCGGCGGCGGCCGACACGCCGGCAGGCACGGCCTCCCCCGCGGCTGCCCCGTCCGCAGATGGACTGGGTGCGCCCGCGTACTCAGGCGCGATCAACAGCCGCGACGACGTTGCCCGCGCGATCGACGCGATCTGTGCCTATTATGCACGGTTCGAGCCGGCGAGCCCGGTGCCATTTGTCTTGCGGCGGGCAAGGGACTGGATTAGCCTCGATTTCATGGCGGTGCTGGAAGACATCGCGCCCGGCGGCCTGGAAGAGGCCGCCAAGGTCCTCAAGACCCAGCGGGCAGCGGCTTCCGGCAACGACGGGTGGGGCGATAACGGGTCAGCAAGCTCCGGCAGCGATGATTGGTCATCCGGCGATGAAAGCGCCGATGATGGTTGGAACTGACGTGGGCACAGTGCGGTGACCGGAATTTTTCCGATTCACAGATATTTCCGTTCGCGTGAACGGTACGGCGCGTAATTTCGGAGGGCATACATGGCAAAGAGTGGCCAACGCTTCATCAAGGAAAACCGGGCGCCGCGCGTTCATATCGAATACGAGGTGGAAACCGGCGGCGCGCGCCAGAAGGTCGAACTGCCCTTCGTGATGGGCGTGATGTCGGACCTGTCGGGCAAGAGCAAGGTCGAGCGCAAGACGCTCAACGAGCGCGATTTCCTCGATTTCGACATGGATAACTTCGACAAGCGCATGGCCGCGATCAAGCCGCGCGCGGCCTTCAACGTCGACAATACCATCACCGGCGAAGGCAAGCTGGCCATTGAGCTGGAATTCAACAAGATGGACGATTTCTCGCCCGGCGCGATCGCGCAGAAGGTGCCGGAACTCGCCAAGCTGCTCGAAGCACGCCAGCAGGTGAACGACCTGATGCTGTTCATGGACGGCAAGGACGGGGCGCAGGACCTGCTCGACAAGTTGCTCAAGAACCCGGACCTGCTCAAGGCGCTCGCCGCCGCGAAGCCGGCGGACGAGGGCCAGTCCGGAGAATAAGGGCGCTTTGCCAGGGCGGCCGGCAGATCCGGCCAGGATACGTTTTCAGGGAATAACCAGATGTCGACCGAAAAGGCCCAATCCAGCGGTGCAGCCACCGAAACCGAATTCGCCTCCGACGATTTCGCCAGCCTGCTGCGCAAGGAATTCAAGCCGAACACCGAAGAGCGCGCCAGCCGTATCGAGCAGGCCGTGGCGACCCTCGCCCAGCAGGCGCTGGCCGATTCCAACATCATCGGCGACGATGTCTTCTCGACCATGGACAAGCTGCGGGCGGAAATCGACCGCAAGCTGACCGAACAGGTCAACGCCATCATCCACCACGATGATTTCAAGGCGCTGGAGAGCGCCTGGCGCGGCCTGCACTACATGGTCATGAACACCTCGACCGGCAAGGATCTGAAGATCCGCGTCCTGAACATCGGCAAGGACGAATGCTACAAGATGTTCCGGCAGTACCGCGATGCTGCCTGGGACCAGAGCCCGCTGTTCAAGAAGATCTACGAGGCCGAATTCGGCCAGCTGGGCGGCCAGCCCTATGGCTCGATCGTCTGCGACTACTACTTCGATCATTCGGCCCCGGACCTCGAAGTGATGAAGGGCCTGGCCAAGGTCGGCGCAGCCGCCCACGCGCCGTTCATCGCCGCTGCCGCGCCGGCGCTGCTGGGGATGCAGAGCTGGACCGAGCTGTCCAACCCGCGCGACATCGCCAAGCAGTTCGACGCGATGGAATACGCCGCCTGGCGCTCGTTCCGTGACAGCACCGACAGCCGCTATCTCGCGCTGGCCATGCCGCGCTTCCTCGGCCGCCAGGTCTATGGCGCCAAGACCGAACCGGTCGACGAGTTCGATTTCGAAGAGGATGTCGGCGGCGAACACGACAACCATCTGTGGGTCAATGCGGCCTACGCGATGGGCACCCGCGTGACCGACGCATTCAGCACCTGGGGCTGGTGCAGCCGAATTCGCGGCGTGGAAAGCGGCGGGACGGTGGAAAGCCTGCCCACCGCGATGTTCCCGACCGACGATGGCGGAGTGGACATGAAGTGCCCGACCGAGATCGCCATTTCCGACCGGCGCGAGAACGAACTGTCGAAGGCCGGCCTGATGGCGCTGGTCCATCGCAAGAACTCCGACAAGGCGACGTTCATCGGCGCCCAGACGGTCCACAATCCGGCGACTTATGACGATGCCGATGCCACGGCGGCGGCCAACCTTTCGGCGCGCCTGCCCTACATCTTCTCCAGCTGCCGCTTCGCGCACTACCTCAAGTGCATGGTGCGCGACTGGATCGGTGGTACGCGCACCGGCAACCAGATCCAGGAAGACCTGACCCGCTGGGTGGCCAACTACATCGACGGCCAGCCTGACAGTTCGACCGAGGAAACCAAGGCGCGCCTTCCGCTCAAGGATGCGAAGATCGAGGTCACTCCGGATCCGGAAAACCCCGGGTACTACATGGGCAAGTTCCTGTTCGTGCCGCATTACCAGCTGGAAGGCATGGACGTGTCGCTCAGCATGGTGTCGCGCCTGCCGAATGCGGGTGGCTGACCGAACAGGAAAGTACTTTCACGGCTGGCCGGAATGATCCGGCAGCTTCGATAATCGGGATCGCAAGCAGTCCATCCGGCACGCAGCCCGGCAAGAAATTCGAGGAGTACGCAGCATGACCCCAGACATTTTCCTCAAGCTTGACACGATCAAGGGCGAATCCAAGGA
>JAYRMP010000009.1:0-54853 GCA_041912655.1 Novosphingobium sp.
CTCAGCTGGTCCAGGGACCGCCGAGGTTCGCAACCAATATAATGCGCAGCAACTGCGCACACTATCATGGGAATTCGCCGGTTACGCCGCGCTCCTCCGCATTACCGCTTCCTCGCGATAAACGATCTTATGCGCAGCTCGCCATAAGATGCCCCAGGCTTCGGCATAGGCATCGTAGACCGCGATCTGATCCTCGTTCAGGCAATGCTCGAGGATTTCATACTCGACGCCGGCGAAGGAGAGTGCGCGGGCCGTGTAGAGACCGAGCGATTTGAGATCCCGCGCAACCAGTTCCATCGCTGCGATGCCGCCGTCGCGAATGTCGGCAACGAAGGCCTCGCGATCGGCGAAGGCGGTCTCCGGACCCCAGAGCCCGAGGCGCGTGGCATAGGCGAGGTTGTTGACGTCGGATGCACCGGTGGCTGAGGCGTAGAGCACCCGCGCGCGAGGCAGGAGATTTTGAAGGCGAACCCCGGCGATGCCTTGTTCCGATCCCTTGATCTTGCCCCGCGATCCTTCGCCGCCGGCGGCGTTGGCCATGGCGTGCGCTTCGTCGAACACGATCACGCCGTCGAAATCTTCACCGGCCCAGTCGAGGATCTGATTGAGGCGCGTTGCGTCGCTCCGGCCCGAACGCAGTGTCGGATAGGTGACGAAGAGGATCCCGTCGCGCATGGCGACAGGGGTGCCCAGCTTCCAGGAAGCCAGCGGCTGGATATCGATTGGCAAACCACCTAGGGCGGCCCAGTCGCGCCGGGCATCTTCGAGCAGCGCCTCGTTCTTCGAAATCCAGATATGGCGGCGCTCGCCGCGCACCCAGCGATCGAGAATGACGCTCGCGACCTGGCGGCCTTTACCGGCGCCGGTGCCATCCCCGAGGAAATAGCCTTGCCGGTAGACCTTACCTTCTGCTGACGCCTTGAGCGAACAGCCCTTGTCCTCGGGCTCGAACCGACCGGGAAGATCGCGGGCGTGAGCGCTGGCGGCGTAGATCAGGGTCTCTGCTTGGGCAGCAGACAGCAACCCTTTGGCGATAAGCCCGTCCGGCAGCTGCGGCACCGCGTCCGGCTTGGGTGCCGAGATCGACCCCATGGCGACGGACTCGACGAGCGGCGTTGGATGCTCGGCCGCGCCATCGATCACGATCCGGCTGGGGCGATAGGGCAGATAGTGGCCGACCTGTGCCTCAAGCGGCGCAGTGGTTGCGAGCGACTGGTAGGTGAGCGACCCGATGGCGGAGGCTGGAGGCGTGATCCTGGCTGGTATCGGCAGCGGCCGGCGCGGCACCGCCACCAGGCGAAACGGCGCACGAGCGGGAAGGCTCGATTGCTCTGGAACAGCCTCCAGGCTGGCGCGAGCCGGCAAAGCATCGACGAGATCGACCAGCTGGGGAAAGTCGTTTGTGCGGATAGCGACAGGCTCATTGGAGCCTTCCGCCTTGTCGAAGACCAACAGCCGCGTGGTAATGCCGGTGCCCTGCCTGACGAACGCGCGTTCGACGGCGGCATTGAGCCTCAGCGAAACTGGCCCTTTCGCCCCGGCCAAAAACCGCACGCAGTCGAACCATTCAGGCATGATCGCCACAAGCCGCCCGCCGGGCGCAAGCCGGTTCCAGGCCGATCGCAGATGCCTCGCCCCGGTGCGGCCATCGTGGCCCCGCTCGATCCCGTGAGAATACGGCGGGTTCATCAGCACGACGCTGGGGACGATGGCCGGATCGAGCAATTCGTCGATCAGCTCGGCATCGTATCCAGTCACACGGGAAGCGGGGAACACAGCAGTCAGGCAGTCGCGCCGCAGCGGCGAGATTTCGTTGAGGGCAAGGCGCGCGCCAGCCTTTGCCGCCCAGACTGCGAGCATCCCCGTTCCGGCCGAGGGTTCAAGCGCGAGCTCATCGACTTCCAGCGCGCAAGCCCGGGCAGCAAGCCAGGCAAGGCGCGGCGGCGTCGCAAACTGCTGCCATTCGATCTGCTCGTCGCTGCGGTTGGTCTGGGTCGGAATTCGGGCATCGAGACCGCTGAAGAACTGTTCCGCCTCGTCGATCGGGCTCGTGGGCTGGACTTGATCTGATGCTTGCAGGTGTTGAACCTGCGCCAGCTCGAGCGCAGCGTAAGCATCACGGACTGACCATGCCCCGAGTGCATCGGTTCCGCCGAAGTGGTCCGTCATGATGCGGTTGATGTCGCTGCGCGAAAGCGCGCTGCCTGCTGCCAATTGCAACGCCATTGCTTTGGCTGCCGTCACGACAAGCGGCGGAGATGGTGGATCGAATGCGAAGGCGAGGGAAGTGTTGGACATGGGAAACCTCCTGACGAAGTCCTGCGTCTCGCAGGCCTCAATCAGCCGAAGGCGCCCTCCCCTCTGGCTCGCTGATCAGGTTTTCCGAGCGAGCTTTGCCTTGAGTTCATCGTTCCAGTCGAAACCGGTCGATGCTGGCGCTCGCGAGCGGATCACCCGGCCCGATGCAGAATAAGCCTTTCGCGCGCGCTGATCCGCGAGTTCGCCTCCCGGATCATTGTCGATGAACAAGTGGAGCTCGCGCACACTCTCCGGGATCGCGACGAGGCCGAACCGCTCGTTCCCGAGCGTTGCCCAGCAAGGAATCCCGGACAACTGCATGGCTGACAGGGCGCTTTCGATACCTTCGGCAAGGCCCAATCGGCCCGCTGCTGGCGGGGCCAGTCTGACAGCACCGCAGCCGAGGCTTCCCAACGCTCGCTTGGGACGCTCGAAACCTGCCAGCTTGCCACTCGCGGTATCGAGAAACGTCCTGTGTATCGCGATTATGCCGATGTCGGTTGTGACTGCCGCCAACATTGCAGGGAGGAACTGGACCGCACCACGTGGTCCGAGCGGCGTGCGCTCGAGATAACGGAGCTGATCAGAGGCACGCAGGATCCCGCGCTTCGCAAGGTATCCTTCGGCAGGGCTGTCGGAGATCGCCGTCGCCGAGTGCCACAAACGCCGCGCATTGGAATTGAAGGCCCTTTTTTCGGGTCGATCAGCGGCAACCGCACCCGAGCCATCGAACAGGTCACCGCTGCGAACACCCTGGCGGTCAAGCGCCGCTATGACCTCCTCGTTCGAGCATCCCGCGAAGCAATGAAACAGGATCGCTTTGCGACCCAGGGTCACACTCAGCGAGGGGGTACGGTCGTCGTGTGCGGGGCAGCAGCACATGCCTTTGCCCCGACCCCATGTACCCTGAAGGCTTTCGACGATCATGCGGGCGCGGCGTTCGAGTTGATGAACTTTGTCTAACGGGGGCATCGACGTTCTCCGGTTAAGGTGCCCTCCCCGCGCAGCCTCCGCTCTGCGCTCGCGCCAATCCAATTTCCTACATCGCTTGTTCTTTATATGTTCTCACTCGATTCGGCTAGACAAGGATCGAGAAATGACAATCAGAACTCTCTTGATCGCAGGCATCGCCATCACCTCTGCTATCCCCGCCAGTGCCCAGGACATAGCAGCGCCAGCCACGATCGACGCCCCGGCCAGCCATTCCGATGGCATCCGCATTGCTGAAAAATCCAACGGCTTCCAGCTGGTCGAGCATGGGCTTTGGCGATCCGTCCAGGACGGGCCGGCACCTGTTCTGACGATCCCGCAAGATGGCCGGCTCAAACTGCCATACAGATACGATCCCAAGGCAAAACCCGGTCCAACCGACTTTCGACGAGCGAGTTATCTGCCCCTCGTCTATGCGGCGGAAGCGAAATACTCATTGCCCGCGGGCCTGCTCGATGCACTTGTATGGACGGAGTCTCGATACAACCCCTTTGCCATCAGCCCAGCAGGCGCAGCAGGTCTCGGACAGCTGATGCCAGCAACCGCAAAGGAGCTTGGGGTCTTCAATCGCTTCGATCCTATGGCAAACATCTTCGGCGCTGCGCGATACCTGCGGCAGATGCTCGACAGGTTTGGCGTGGTCCACCTCGCGGTGGCTGCCTACAATGCGGGACCGGGGGCAGTTGAACGTGCTGGCGGCATTCCCCGGAATGGCGAAACGCCCGGATATGTCCGCGACGTCCTGCGGCACTGGCAGTTTTGATACGAACTGCGTCAAATGCCATTTGATCAGATTGAATGCTTCTCCTGACGGGCGTCACGCGGCGCGCTTTCGCCCTTTCCTGATGTCGACGACCTTCCGCCCATCGAGGAAGTCAGCCCAATCCTGCATCATTCGCCGGCGGGGCGCGAGATACTCCGCCGCGTTGTAAGCTCCCCGGACATCATCCTTCTCTGAATGAGCGAGCTGCAACTCGATCCAATCCTCATGGTACTTCCGGATCCACATCGCTGGCTTGCCAAATTCAACCAATTGCTCGTTCGCCCAGGTGCTGGCGAGTCCTCGAAAGCCGTGGATGGTCTGGCGACTATGATATCCAAGGCGGTAAAGCGCATAGATCATCGTGTTTTCAGACAACGGCTTGTCTGGGTGGGTCCCGGGAAACAGGTAATCACCGGTCGCCGCCGATACCATTTTTCTAGCAATGAGTGCGGCCTGGGCTGACAGTGGAACGAGGTGTTCGCGCCCCATCTTCATGCGCGCAGCCGGAATCCGCCAAACGGGTTCCGTACCATCGAGATTTTCAAATTCGGATTTGACGGCCAGTCGAAGCTCTTTTGTCCTGACCCAGGTTAGCAAGGCGAATAGCACTGCATCGCGGGTGATCGCCGAGCGCCGGTCACCTTCCTCTTGGTAGGCTCGCAGCCTTTCGAGGAACGCAGGTATCTCCACCAAAGGAAGGCGGCTCATGTGCTTCACCCTCGGCCGAGGCTTGAGGGCGCCACTGAGGTGAGCAGTGGGATCGCTGGATGCCAGCCCGCAAGCAATCGCGAACTGAAAGACCTGCCCTACCCCTTGCTTGGCACGCCGACTGATATCGAGCGCGCCTCGTGTCTCAATCCTGCGGATCATGTCCAGGACCTCTGGGGCAGTGATCTCGTGGATCAGCTTCTGTCCTAGGGAGGGGAAAACGTCCCGCTCCATTCGTGACCAGACACGCTCGGCATGCGCTGGATTCAATGCCGACTGGCGGTTCTCGTGCCAGCGTTTCGCTACCATGTAGAAGGTGTTACCGTTCTCCGATATCACCTCCCCCTTGGCCTTCATTGGATCCTTGCCCTCGGCAAGGAGCGCCTTGGCCGCTTTGCGTTTGTCCCGGGCGGCGGCGATCCCCAACGCCGGATAAGCGCCAAACGACAGCAACTTCTCCTTGCCTGCAACTCGGTACTTCATCCGCCAAAGCTTCGTGCCGTTCGGCTGGACGAGCAGGAACAAGCCCTCGCTATCGGCAAGCTTGTACGCTCGCTCGCGAGGCTTGGCATTCTTGGCTTGAGTCTCCGTCAGAGGCATGGGGGTATCGCTCCTTTCCGATACTCCGCAAAACTACCCCCAAAATACCCCCACACCAAATCTGGCTGCATGTGGAAGGCCATGGGCGCATGCGGACGCGAATCACCCGCAACCCTCTGCTTTTATTTCGATTTTTGGAAAAATACGGAAGCTGTCGGAAGCTTCCGGATAAGGGATTGGTAGCGGAGGAGGGACTCGAACCCCCGACACGCGGATTATGATTCCGCTGCTCTAACCAGCTGAGCTACTCCGCCCCGAAAGGCAACCGGGTCGCTGAGCGCCCCGGCAGGGCGCGCACATAAGCGGGCGCGCGGGGTTGGTCAACCACCCTCTTTGCCGCGCAGACGCCAGGTGCGCAGCTCTTCCCAGTGCGGGCGGCGATAAAGGTGCAGGCCCAGACCCGGAAAGACGAAATCCCGGACTGCCAGTTGCGGGCCAAGCTCTGCCTGGAGGGCTTGGGCGGCAGCGCGCGGGACCTTGTTCTGGATGGTGATGTGCAGGCGCGGGGCATGCTGATCCTGGGCGGTCAGCGCGCCGTGAAAGTGATCCGCGATGGCAGCACGGATCGCCAGCATGCCGGGACTGCGGATGGCCAGTGCGGTGCCGCCACCGAGATCCATCAACCCCTCGATCCTCGCCGACGGCGGTGCAAATTCGCTGGCGAAGCGCCCCAGCACCCCCAGCAACTCCGCTCGCAGGCTGGGAGCAAAAGCATGGAACAGGGTGACGTGCGCCTTCAGCCAGTTGCGCTCCGGCGGAAAATGCGCGCGGCGCAGGCCGTCGGCCCAGCTCAGAATATCAGCCGGCAGTTCCGCCGTGACGATGAACGGCGCGGCAGAATCCGGCAAAGGCGGCTGCACGGGGAGCGGTGCGGGCGGCGGAGAGGGGGTAACAGGGGCCACCGCCCGCACCTAACCGATCGGGCCTCAGGCCGCCACCGGCTCGTCGGTAAGCGCGCCGAGCAGGCGCTCGGGCGCGGTTTCGCCGTACGGATCGCTGTCAGCGCCGGTGTCGTTGATGCCCGGCTCCTCGAACCAGTGAGTGATCGTGTTGTCGTCCACGATCATCGCATAGCGCCAGCTGCGCATCCCGAAGCCGAGGTGATCCTTGTCGATCAGCATGCCCATGCGGCGGGTGAAGTGGCCCGAACCGTCCGGCAGCAGCTTGACCTTTTCCAGGCCCAGGTGCTTGCCCCACTGGTACATGACGAAGGCATCGTTGACTGACAGGCAGTAGACCTCGTCCACGCCGGCGGCCTTGAACACATCGTACAGCCGCTCGTAATTGGGGCACTGCTCGTTGCTGCAGGTCGGGGTGAAGGCGCCGGGCAACGAGAAGATCACCACCTTCTTGCCCGCAAATTCCTCGCGCACGGCAAGGTCCTGCCAGCGAAACGGGTTGGGACCTCCGATCGATTCGTCACGAACGCGGGTCTTCAAGGTCACGTCGGGAATGGTACGTCCAAGCATTGCGAAATCTCCTTGTGTCGGGGGGGCACTAGCTGCGAACTCTTGATCGATGAAGTCGCTATAATTTGTCACTGTAATCGGATTTACCTCTCAAAGCGGCAATTAACACGCTTGTCAGCGGCGGGCGGAAAGCTAACCATTGCGGCGGGAGGGATAACCACATGAAGACCACTGCACGCATCCTTGGCGCCGGCGCGGCGCTGCTGGCCACCACGTCCGCCTTCGCGGCGCCCGCTGGACCGTCGCTTGATCCCAAACCCGCCAGCGCGGCAACGGTTGCAGCCCAGCGCGCGGTTGCGGCCCGGCTCCCCGCAGAAGACGGGCGCGATGCCGATTTCGCCGCGCGGGGCTTTATCGCCACGCGCGCGGATCCAATCATCCGCAACGCCGCGGGCAAGCCGGTGTGGAACCTGGCTGCCTACGATTTCATGGATGGCGCAGCGCCAGACACGGTCAATCCCTCGCTGTGGCGGCACAACGGGCTGCTGCGCAAGCACGGGCTGTTCAAGGTCAGCGAAGGCGTCTGGCAGGTGCGCGGCTTCGACGTGTCGAACATGACGATCATCCGCGGCCAGACCGGCTGGATCCTCGTCGACCCGCTGACCGCGAAGGAAACCGCCGCCGCCGCGCTGGAACTGGTCAACCAGCAGCTGGGCGCGCGTCCGGTGACGGCAGTGATCTACAGCCACAGCCACGGCGACCACTACGGCGGCGTGCGCGGCGTAGTGAACGATGCGGACGTCGCGGCGGGCAAGGTGGCGATCATCGCCCCGGCTCACTTCATGGAGGAAACCGTTTCCGAAAGCGTGATGGCCGGCGCCGCGATGGGCCGCCGCGCGGCCTACCAGTTCGGCGGTGGGCTGAAGCCCGGACCGCAGGGCCAGATGGGCGGCGGCATCGGCCCCGCCCTGCCCTCGGGCGAGATCACGCTGATCACCCCCACCGATACCATCGCGAAGACTGGCGAGACCAGGACCATCGATGGCGTACCGCTGGAATTCCAGATCGTTTCTGGCAGCGAGGCTCCATCGGAACTCAACGTCTATATCGTGCCGACGCGCAGTTTCCTCTCGGCCGAAATGTCAACCTGCTCGCTCCACAACATCCTGACCCCGCGTGGGGCCAAGGTGCGTGATACACGGGCCTGGGCCGGCTTCCTGGACGAAGCGGCGCGGACCTGGGCCCCGAAGAGCGACACGCTGGTTTCCAGCCACTGCTGGCCGCGTTTCGGCACCGGCGAGGTGGTCGGCTCGCTCACCGCGCAGCGCGATAATTACCGCTACCTGCATGACCAGAGCGTGCGGCTGATGAACCAGGGCGCGACCCAGGCCGAGATCGCCGAGGCGCTGGTCCAGCCCCCGGCGCTGGCGAAGGAGTGGTTCAACCACGGCTATTACGGCACTTACAGCCACAATTCGAAAGCGGTCTACCAGTTCTACCTCGGCTGGTACGATGGCAACCCGGTCAATCTCCAGCCGCATCCGCCGGTTGAGCGGGCCAAGCGCATGGTCGCGGCAATGGGCGGCGCGAAGAAGGTGCTGGGAACGGCGCGCAAGGCGATGGCCGCGGGCGATTATCGCTGGTCGTCGGACCTTCTCAACCAGCTGGTGTTCAGCGATCCCGCCAACAAGGATGCACGCGCGCTGCTGGCCGACAGCCTGGAACAGCAGGGCTATCAGGCGGAAAGCGCGATCTGGCGTAACCAGTTCCTGATGGCCGCGAAGGAACTGCGCGAAGGGTACAAGGGCAGCGCGATCTCTGGCCAGGGGGCCGACATGATTGCTGCCGTACCGACGCGCGAATTGCTCGACACGGCATCGACGCGGTTCGATCCGACGAAGTCGGGTGGGCGCAAGCTGGGCATCAACCTGGTCCTGACCGACCGCAAGGAGCAGGCCAGCGTCGAGTTGACCGAGACCACCATGCTTGGCCGGATGACTCCCCTCGCCTCGCCTCAGGCGACGCTGACAGGTCCGCGCCGGCTGCTGCTGGGACTGCTGTTCATGAAGCTGCCGCTGGAGCAGCTGGAAATGGCCGGGCTGAAGGTCGAGGGCGACCGCGCGGCGGTGGAGACCTGGCTGAACGCGCTCGATCCGATCCCCACCGGGTTCCCGATCGTCGAGCCCTGAGGAGCGTCGTCCCGGGCTTGACCCGGGACCGCTGGCCGCATCCGCAAGGCTGCGTCTTGGTGCCACCGGTCCCGGATCAAGTCCGGGACGACGCTGATTTCAGAAGTCGCCGCGTTGCTTGCGGATGGTGTACCAGCGCTCGACGTTGGCGTTGTGCTGTTCCAGCGTGGTGGCGAACTGGTGGCCGCCGGTGCCATCGGCGACCATGTAGAGCACGTCGGTCTGCGCCGGGTTGAGCACCGCCTCGATCGAGGCCTTGCCCGGATTGGTGATCGGCCCCTTGGGCAGGCCCAGCATCGAATAGGTGTTGTAGTCGTTCACCGCCTGGATCTCGCTCTGACGGATGCGGCGGCCCAGCGGCTTGCCCTTGGTGATCGGGTAGATGATCGTCGGATCGGCCTGGAGCATGATCCCCTGCCGCAGCCGGTTGGAATAGAGGCCCGCAACGATCCGCCGTTCCTCGGGCTTGCCGGTTTCCTTCTCGACGATCGCGGCGAGCGACAGAGCTTCCTGCGGCGTCTTTACCGCAATTCCCGGCGCGCGCTTTTCCCAGGCTTCGGCCAGGGTACGCTGCATCGCCGCCTGCATCCGCAGCAGCACCGCCTGGCGGCTTTCGCCGCGCTGGATTTCATAGGTATCGGGAAGGATCGAGCCTTCGGGCGGCACGGCGATGCTGCCGGTGAGGCCAGGATGCGCCATCAGCCGCTCGTAGACCATGATCGAGGGCATGCCTTCGGGCACGGTCACGAAGCGGCGCAGGATCTCGTCGCCCTGGATGATCGAGAGGATCTGTGAGGGGCTGGCCCCCTTGGGCAGCATGAACTCGCCCGCCTTGATCGGCGCGCCGCCGCCGAAGATGCGCGCCCGCCAGCGGAAGGCAGAACCCGAGCTTACCGCCCCTTCTGCCTCCAGCTTGGCAGCAACGCTGGACAGGCTTGACCCGTCGGGCACGATGAAGGCGGTGGGGGCCCTGAGCGGACCGGACATGTACCAGCCGCCCAGCACCCAGCCCAACGCGCCCAGCAGCAGCAGGCCGGCCAGCAGGACCGGCAGGCACCCCCGCCGCATCGTCATCAGTCTTCGACCGCCTTCACGATCACGCTGGCATTGGTCCCGCCAAAGCCGAACGAGTTGTTGAGTGCGGCGCGGACCTTGCGCTTACGGGCCTGCTTGGGCACCAGGTCGACGCCCTCGGTCCCCTCGTCGGGATTGTCGAGGTTGAGCGTCGGCGGCACCACCTGATCGCGGATCGCGAGGATGCAGAAGATCGTCTCGACGGCGCCCGCGCCGCCCAGCAGGTGGCCGATCGCGGACTTGGTGCTGCTCATCGAGGCGCCCGACAGGTCATCGCCCAGCACGCGCTTGACCGCGGCGAGCTCGATCGTGTCGGCCATGGTCGAGGTGCCGTGGGCGTTGACATAGTCGATATCGCCCGCGCCCAGCCCGGCCTTGCGCAGCGCCATCCGCATCGAAAGCTCCGCGCCCTTGCCTTCGGGGTGCGGCGCGGTGACGTGATAGGCATCACCCGACAGGCCATAGCCGACCACTTCGGCATAGATCTTCGCGCCGCGCGCCTTGGCGTGTTCGTACTCTTCGAGCACGACAACGCCCGCGCCTTCGCCCATGACGAAGCCGTCGCGGTCCTTGTCATAGGGGCGGCTGGCCTCTTCGGGCCGGTCGTTGAAGCTGCAGTTGAGCGCGCGGGCCTGGGCGAACCCGGCCACGCCCAGCGGGTTGATCGTGCCTTCCGCACCGCCCGCCAGCATGACGTCGGCATCGCCGTCCTTGATCATCCGCGCGGCATCGCCGATCGAATGCGCCCCGGTGGAGCAGGCGGTGACCACCGCGTGGTTCGGCCCCATCAGCCCATACTTGATCGAGACCTGGCCCGAGATCAGGTTGATCAGGCGGCCATGGACGAAGTGCGGCGAAACGCGGCCCGGACCCTTTTCGTGCAGGACGATCGATTCGCTTTCGATCCCGGGAAGACCGCCGATGCCCGAACCGATCGAGCAGCCGGTACGCTGTTTGAGGTCATCGTCCATCTCGGCAAGGCCGGCGTCTTCCAGCGCCTGCCCGGCGGCATCGATGCCGTAGATGATGAAAGGATCGACCTGTCGCTGGATCTTGTGATCGACGCGCTTGTCCGGATCGAAGCCCCAGGGATGGTCCTTGCCCTTCACTTCACAGGCGATGTGGCACTTCTGGTTGCTGGTGTCGAAGCGGGTAATGCGGCCCGCGCCCGACTTGCCGGCGATCAGGTTGGCCCAGGTGGTTTCGACATCGGCGCCCAGCGGGGTGACGAGGCCAAGACCGGTAACAACGACACGGCGCATGCGTGCTCTCCAACTTCCAAAATGCAACAGGCCCAGCCCCATAGGGGCTGAGCCTGTCAAAAGCCATCATTCGCCGTCAGACTGCCCAGGCTCGAGCTGTTGTCCGGCGCTGCAGGCCAACGGCCAGAGGCTATCAGCCCTTGTGGTCGTTGATGTACTTGATCGCATCCGAAACGGTGCTGATCTTCTCGGCAGCGTCGTCGGGGATTTCCACGCCGAACTCTTCCTCGAAGGCCATCACGAGTTCAACGATGTCAAGGCTGTCTGCGCCCAGATCGTCGATGAAGCTGGCGTCCTCGGTCACCTTGTCGGCTTCGACGCCGAGGTGTTCGACAACGATTTTCTTAACCCGGTCGGCGGTGTCGCTCATGGATGTGTCCCTTCGTGAACGGCAGATTAAATGTCACGCCCGCCCTAGAGAAGGCTTAGCGCGCTGGCAAGGGGGTGCACGGGATGATCACGGCTAAGCTTGCTGCCTGCCGGATGACTCCCCTGCGGATAGCGGCCTACTTCGCGTAATGCGCGGCCAGCTGGGCGCGGGCGCGGTCGCGTTCGGCTATGCGGCCGAGCCCCGTGCGGGCCATCGCATTGCGCGGCTCGCTGGCCTGGACCTGGCGATAGAGCGCGGCGGCATCGTCGTCCCGCCCCGCGCGTTCGGCGCACAGCCCCAGGTTGGACAGCGTCGGGACATGGCCGGGATAGTCCTGCCGCAGCGATTCGAAGGCGGCGCAGGCGCCCTCCTGATCGCTCTTGGTCAGCCGCACCGCTGCCTTGAAGCGTTCGCCATCAGCCTTGGACAGGCCCTTGCGGTTCTCGTCGATCCGCACCGCCTCGCGCCGCAGCAACGGGGCGATGTCGAACCGCACCCGGGTCGCGACCCGGCCGACAAGTTCGCGCTCAACCGAGGAGCGTTCACGCGGTTCGCCCGAATCGCCCTCGCAGCGGCTGTCCTCGTACTTCTCGGGGCGGTCGCTGGAATAGACCAGCGTGCCGTCGCTGCGCACCAGCCGGAGCATCACGTCCAGTTCGAGCGTCCGGCGCAGGCACTGCACCTGGACCTTCTTCTTTTCCTCGCACTGCTTGAACTGGTTCTGACGGACGCATTCCTCGCGCTCTTGGGTGAAGCGGGTTTGCTTGCCTTCACCATAAGCGGTTCCGGTCATGTACCCTTCGCCCTCCCCGCCACCTCGGGCCGGAAGCACGCGCAGCCAGGGACGACCATCGACATTCACCTGCCGCAGTTCATCCTCGATCCGCAGCGACAGCGAAGCGCCGAGATCGCCGCCGAAGCGCTCCACCACGATCGATTGCAGCGCCGCCGCATCGTCGTTGGCGGCGGGATAGATGCCGGACAGGTCAAGCGTCTCCGCCTGCGCCGGATAGGCCAGGGCCAGCACGCCAAGCGAAGCGGCGCAAAGGATCGGTCGCATGGTTTCTCCCCGTTTCTCGAACGGGAAGAAACCTGCGTCAGTCATGGACTTGCGTCAAGCGGGCGGGATCAGGTCTTGGGCGGCTCGATCACGCGGATGTGCAGTTCGCGCAGCTGCTTGAGCGTGGCGTTGGAAGGCGCACCCATCAGCAGGTCCTCGGCGCGCTGGTTCATCGGGAACAGCGTGATCTCGCGCAGGTTCTGCGCCCCGCACAGCAGCATGACCATGCGATCGACACCGGCCGCCATGCCCCCGTGCGGCGGAGCGCCGTACTGGAAGGCGCGGTACATGCCGCCAAAGCGTTCCTCGACGTCGGCCTGGCTGAGGCCGGTCAATTCGAACGCCTTGACCATCAGGTCCGGGTGCTGGTTGCGGATCGAACCCGAGGCCAGTTCGTAGCCGTTGCAGACCATGTCGTACTGGAACGCCTTGATCGTCAGCGGGTCCTGCGTGTTCAGCGCTTCCAGCCCGCCCTGCGGCATCGAGAACGGGTTGTGGGCGAAATCGACCTTCTTTTCGTCCTCGTTCCATTCGTAGAACGGGAAATCGACGATCCAGCAGAAGCGATAGGCATCCTGCTCGATCAGGCCGAGCTGCTCGCCCACCCGGGTGCGCGCCGCGCCGGCCAGCTTGGCGGCCTGCTCTTCCTTGCCCGCGGCAAAGAAGGCGCCGTCATCCGGGCCAAGGCCCAGCGCGTCGAACAGCGCGGCCATGCGTTCCTCGCCGTGGTTCTTGGCGATCGGGCCGCCGAACACGCCTGCCTTGCGGGTGACATAGCCGAGGCCGGCATGGCCTTCGCTGCGCGCCCATTCGTTCATGTCGTCGAAGAACTTGCGGCTCTTGTCAGCGGTAGCGGGCGCCGGGATCAGGCGCACGACGCCGCCGGTGCCGACAATCTTCTCGAACAGGCCAAAGCCGGACTGCTGGAATTCCGCCGTCACGTCGCGGATCACCAGCGGGTTGCGCAGGTCCGGCTTGTCGGTGCCGTAGTCGAGCATGGCCTGGGCATAGGGGATGCGCGGGAACTGGCCCGCAGGCGTCACCTTCTTGCCATCCGCGAACTTCTCGAAGATTCCGGCCATGACCGGTTCCATCGTCTCCCAGACTTCTTCCTGGGTGACGAAGCTCATTTCGAGGTCGAGCTGGTAGAATTCGCCCGGCAGGCGGTCGGCGCGCGGGTCCTCGTCGCGGAAGCACGGGGCGATCTGGAAATAGCGGTCGAAGCCCGCGACCATCAGCAGCTGCTTGTACTGCTGTGGCGCCTGCGGCAGCGCGAAGAACTTGCCCGCGTGGATCCGGCTTGGCACCAGGAAGTCGCGCGCGCCTTCCGGGCTGGAGGCGGTGAGGATCGGGGTCGAATATTCGGTGAAGCCCGCGCTTTCCATGCGGCGGCGGGTTTCCGAGATGATCTGCGTGCGCTTGACGATGTTGGCGTGCAGCGTTTCGCGGCGCAGGTCGAGGAAGCGATAGCGCAGGCGGATTTCCTCCGGGTATTCCTGCTCGCCCGCCACCGGCAGCGGCAGTTCCTCGGCCCGGCTCAGCACGGTCGCGCCGCGGGCATAGACCTCGATCTCGCCGGTCGGCAGCGCGGGATTGACCGTGGCTTCGCTGCGCGCCTTGACCTCGCCGTCGATGGTGACGACGCTTTCCAGGCGCAGGCCTTCCAGCACGGCCAGCGCCGGGCTGTCGCTGTCGGCCACGATCTGGGTCAGGCCGTAGTGGTCGCGCAGGTCGACGAACAGCACGCCGCCGTGATCGCGCTTGCGATGGACCCAGCCCGAAAGGCGGATGGTCTGGCCGACGTCTTGGGCGCGCAGGGCGCCGCAGGTGTGGGTGCGATAAAGATGCATCGAAACTCTTTCCAAGCGGCCCGCATTGTTGCAGGGGCGAAAGCGCGGCTAACAGGCGATGGCCGCGTTTTTGTCAAGCCGGGGGCTCGCACGGGCCCACATACAGAAAAGAAACATGAAGATACACCCGCTGATCACGACGACGGAAGCGCTGGCGCAGCTGTGCGAGCGCTGGGCCAAGGCCGATTTCATCTGCGTCGATACCGAATTCATGCGCGAAAACACCTATTGGCCAGAGCTTTGCCTGGTCCAGGTGGCCGATACCGAGGAGGCCGCGGCGATCGATCCGCTGGCGCCGGGGATCGATCTTTCGCCGCTGCTCGACCTGCTGGTCGACAACGAGGACGTCCTGAAGGTGTTTCACGCGGGCGGGCAGGACGTGGAAATCGTCTACAACCTGACCGGCAAGACCCCCCACCCGATCTTCGATACCCAGATCGCGATGATGGCGGTCAGCCAGTCGGAGCAGATCGGCTATTCGAACCTGGTCGAATCGTGGCTGGGCATCACGGTCGACAAGGGCGCGCGCTTTACCGACTGGTCGCGCCGCCCGCTGACCGAACGGCAGATCGATTATGCCATCGGCGACGTCACCCACCTCGCGAAGATCTTTCCCAAGCTGCTGAACCGGCTGAAGAAGACCGGGCGCGGGGTGTGGCTGAACATCGAGATGGAAAAGCTCGCCGACCCGGATAATTACCGCAACGATCCGACGACCGCCTGGCAGCGGATCAAGGCGGCGGGCCGCAATCCGGCGATGCTTGGCCGGCTGAAGGCGCTCGCCGCCTGGCGCGAGGCCGAGGCGCAGGACAAGAACATCCCGCGCGGCCGGATCGCCCGCGACGAAACCCTCGCCGACCTCGCCAGCCACCCACCCAAGGTCCAGGCCGACCTTGCCAAGGTGCGCGGGTTGTCGTCGGGCTGGAAGGACAACGAAATCGGCAAGCGGCTGATGGCGACGCTGGCCGCCGCAACGCCGCTGAGCGACGATGAACTGCCCGCCCGCACCGCGCGCGGGGCGCCGCTGGGCAAGGAAGGCGCGCTGGTTGCCGACCTGCTCAAGCTGCTGCTCAAGATCCGCAGCCGCGAGATCGACGTCGCCGCGCGCTTGCTGGCGCGCAGCGAAGACCTCGAACTGCTGGCCGCCGGGGTGCGCGAGCTGCCGCTGCTGGAAGGCTGGCGCTTCGAGCAGTTCGGCAAGGACGCGCTCGACCTGGTCGAGGGCAAGATGGCCTTCGCGGTGGTGAACGGAAAGCTCAAGATGACCCATGTCGATGACGTGGCGGAGCCTGCCGGGGAGGCCTGACTTGGCGAAGCGGCGCGCTTCGTGCGATAGCGGGGCGCGATGACCACCTACCTTCCCACGCTCAAGCAGCTGCAATACCTCGTCGCCCTGCACGAGCATGGGCATTTCGGGCGGGCGGCGGATGCCTGCTTCGTCTCGCAATCGACGCTGTCCGCTGGCCTGCGCGATCTGGAGACGCTGCTGGGGGTGATCCTGGTCGAGCGGACCAAGCGCGCGGTGCGCTTTACCCCGCTGGGCAATGCGGTAGTCGCCAAGGCCCACCGCCTGCTGCGCGAAGCCGAGGAGCTGTCCGACATGGTGCAGAGCGCCGGGCAGCCGCTGTCGGGCGAGGTGCGGATGAGCGTGATCCCGACCATCGCCCCGTTCCTGCTCCCCCGGATGCTCCCGCGCCTGCGCCGCGAGCGTCCGGCGCTGAAGCTCTACCTGCGCGAGGAAACCAGCGCGGCGGCAATCGAATCGCTCCACCACGGACGGTCGGACTGCGTGCTGCTGGCGCTGCCCTTCCCGACCGGCGAAGTGGAGAAGGAAACGATCGAGCTCGACGCGCTGTTCGTCGCCTTCCCCAAGGACGATCCGCGCGATCCGCCCGAGGAAATCCTGCCCGAACTGATCGACGAGAACCGGCTGCTGCTGCTGGAAGACGGGCACTGCCTGAAGGAACACGCGCTGGCGGCCTGCAACCGGCCCGAACTGCGCGCTTCGGCGACGATGATCGGTACCTCGCTGCACACCCTGGTGCAGATGGTCGACAATGGCCTGGGGCTGACCATGCTGCCCGAGATGGCACTCGACGCGGGCATCCTCAACGGCACCGACGTCGTCGCCCGCCCGCTGCGCAGCGACACCGCCAACCGCGAGATCGCGCTGGTCTGGCGCAAGAACAGCCCCCGGGCCGAGGAATTCCGCCTGCTCGCCGAGGAATTGCGCGCCGGCTGACCAAGTGCCCGGCGGCGATTGCCGGGACCTGCAGACTGTGACATGATCCCGCCATGGTCCGCAGTCTCTCCATGCTGCTCGCCGCAGCCTCGCTTGCCGCTTCCGCCGCCAATGCCGCCGAAGCGCCCCATCCCGTACCCGTCAGCATGCTGAACAAGGCCGGCGTGGTCTGTGTGAAGGTCACGCCCAAGGGCAACGTCGCCGACGCCTTCATCGTCCGCTCGACCGGCGATGGCACGGCGGATGCCGATATGATCGACTATGTCACTGCGCTGAAATGGCCGGCGGCAAAGGGTGACGAAGTCTCTCGCGGAACCTGGCAGCCGATCCCGGTGGCGATGGGCGCAGTGGCAGTGCCTGCCCTGCCCGATCGCTGCGCACCCCCACCAGCCAAGCGGTGGTAGGCGTATCTGGCGTCAATCCATGTGCTTGAGGCCGACGCGCAGGTAATCCCAGCCCGTCACCAGCGTCAGCGCCGCCGCCGCCCACAGCGTGACGAAGCCCACGCTGAACGGATTGATCAGGCCCGCGGTGAAGGGAATCGCGAAGTCCGGCGCGCCGCCGGTAAGGATCAATGACCCCAGCGCGACCAGCTGGAAGGTCGTCTTCCACTTGGCCAGCTGCGACACCGGCACCGAAACGCGCAGGCCCGCCAGGAATTCGCGCAGGCCCGAAACCGCGATCTCGCGCAGCAGGATGATCAACGCCGCGATCACGTGGAGCCCGTGGATCATGCCCTTGCCGGTCAGCACCAGGATCACCGCCGCGACCATGATCTTGTCCGCAATCGGATCGAGGAACTGGCCCAGCTTGGAAACCGCGCCCTGCGCGCGGGC
Organism: Novosphingobium sp.; assembly: GCA_041912655.1. Taxonomy (GTDB): domain Bacteria; phylum Pseudomonadota; class Alphaproteobacteria; order Sphingomonadales; family Sphingomonadaceae; genus Novosphingobium. Next base: position 17,652 of record JAYRMP010000009.1, read on the forward strand.
CAGATAACCGTCGAAGTAGTCGGTGATGCCCATCAGGCAGTAGAGCGCAAAGGCGATCAGGTAGCCGGTCTGCCACTGCGGCCACCATAGCAGCGCCACCAGCAGCGGCACGGCGACGATCCGCGAAAGGGTAAGGAGGTTGGGCAGTGACAGCATCGCCATCCGCCATAGCCGGGGATAGCCGCATGAAAAAGAGGGCGCTTTGGGCTTGTCCGCAACACAAGTGCCGCTAGGGTCCGCGCCATTAGGGGCGACCAGAAGCAGGCGAATGACAACCCAGACCCACCTGATCCACAGCCGGCGCTTCCTGCCGCTGTTCGTCACCCAGCTGCTCGGCGCCTTCAACGACAACCTGTTCAAGAACGCCATGGTGCTGTTCGTCGTCTACAGCGTCTACAACACCGAAGAGGCTGAGGCGCAGTTCAGCGCGCTGGCCTCGGGCATCTTCATCCTGCCGTTCTTCGTGCTTTCGGCACTGGCCGGGCAGCTGGCGGACATGCGCGACAAGGCGCGGATCATCCGGGTGGTCAAGGCCTGCGAGATCGGAATCATGCTGGTCGGCGGCGCCGGGCTGGTGCTGGCGTGGAAGGACATCGCGGTCCATTCGCTCGCCATCCCGCTGATGCTGGCGGCCCTGTTCGCGATGGGGGTCCATTCCACCTTCTTCGGGCCGATCAAGTACGCGATCCTGCCGCAGCACCTCCATTCCGACGAGGTGCTCGCCGGAACCGGACTGGTCGAGGCGGGAACCTATATCGCGATCCTCGCCGGCACGATGATCGCCGGCTGGATCGAGGTCGAATGGGCCGCACTCGGCGTGGTGCTGACCGCAATGCTCGGCTATCTGGTCTGTCTGCGGGTCCCGCCTGCCCCGGCGCAGGGCGCGGTCGAGCCGGTGGACTTTCACCTGATCCGCTCGTCCATCGCGCTGGTCCGCAACACCAGCCACGACCGGCGGGTGTTCCTGGCGATCATGGCGATCAGCTTCTTCTGGACCATCGGCGCGGTGCTGTTCATCCAGTTCCCGCCGCTGGCCAAGAACGTGCTGTCCGCCAGCAAGGAAGTGGCCAGCCTGTTCCTGGTGATCTTCTCGATCGGGGTGGCGATCGGTTCGATGTCGGTCAACGCCCTGCTTAAGGGCACTGTCTCGGCGCGCTATTCGCCGGTTTCGGTGCTGGTCATGGCCGTCTTCGTGGTCGGCTTCTATGTGGTCTGCCAGGCCTGGCCGGCGCCCGATGCGCGCGGCCTACTGGATGTCTCAAGCTTCGTGGCGGAGCCGCTGGCCGTGCCACTGCTGCTCAGCCTGCTGGGGATCGCGACCGCCGGGGGCATGTTCGTGGTGCCGCTTTATGCCTTCCTCACCACTTTCGTCGACAAGACCCAGACCGCGCGGACCATAGCGGCCAACAACATCGTCAATTCGGGCGCGATGGTGATCGGATCGCTGATCGCCGTGGGGCTGAGCGCCGCAGGCGTGCCGGTGGTGGAGCAGCTGCTGCTGGGCGCGGCGATGTGTCTGGTTTCGGCCTGGCTCGGCTACCTGCTGGTCAAGGCCGAGCGGGCTGCCGCCTGACCGTCAGGCGATGAACAGGCTGACCGCGACGAAGCAGGCGCTGTAGGCCGCGAGGAAATCGCGCAGGTCATGTAGGGTCAGCCCCGTGCGCCGGACGCGGACCGGCTGCGTGCCGCGCCGCACGTGCGGCGGCAGGCTGGCGAGGAACGGATGCCGGGCGGCATCATCGGTGAGGACCAGTGACCTTCTCATGGCCCCGGTTTAAGAATTTCTTCACCATGCCGCCAGCCGTCGGCACGCCCGATCTGTCCCCCATCCCGTTCCGGGACAGTAACCATTCCACCGGGAACAAATCGCCGATGCGTTGCGGAGCGGGGACAGCGCCGATAGTCTTCGCGTCATGAGCGACACCAAGACCATCACCGGCGGCCGCCTCCTTGTCGACTGCCTGATCGAGCAAGGCTGCGACCGCGTCTTCACCGTGCCCGGCGAAAGCTTCCTGGCGGTGCTGGATGCGCTCCACGATTCGCCCGAAGTGCAGACCGTGGTCTGCCGGCAGGAGGGCGGCGCGGCCTTCATGGCCTGCGCCGATGCCACGATGACCGGAAAGCCCGGCGTGTGCTTCGTGACGCGCGGCCCGGGTGCGACCAACGCCTCGATCGGGGTCCACGTCGCCTATCAGGATTCGCAGCCACTGATCCTGTTCATCGGCGATGTCGACCGCGCGATGCGCGACCGCGAAGGCTTTCAGGAGGTCGACTTCGGGCAGATGTTCGGACCGCTGGCCAAGCAGGTGCTGCGGATCGACGATCCAGCGCGCATTCCGGAATACGTGGCCCGGGCATGGTCGGTCGCGATTGCCGGGCGGCCCGGCCCGGTGGTGGTTGCCCTGCCCGAGGACATGCTGCTTGAAGCGGTCAGCGGCGCCGCGCCGCGCCCTGCTGTCGTCCGCCCGGCCCAGCCGCCCTGCCCCGATGCGATGGGCGTGCTGATGGTTCTGCTGGAGGATGCCGCCGCTCCCATCGCCATCGTCGGCGGCGCGGGCTGGCACGGCAAGGCGCGCGAATACTTCACCCAGTTTGCCGAGAAGGTCGGCCTGCCGGTGGCGGGAGCCTTTCGCCGGCAGGACGCGATCGCCAATTCCAGCCCGGTCTGGGCGGGTAACCTGGGCTATGGCCCCAATCCCAAACTGGTCGAGCGGATCCGCCAGGCCGATCTGGTGATCGCGGTCGGCGCGCGGCTGGGCGAGGCAACGACCGATGGCTACAGCCTGATCACTCCCGACCACCCGGGGCAGACGCTGATCCACGTCCATCCCGATCCGGAAGAGCTGGGCAAGGTCTACCGCGCCGACCTCGCGATCTGCGCCGACATGGGCGAATTCGCCGAAGCCGCCCTGATGTTCTGCGACGATGTCGTGCCGTTCGACGCGGGCGATGAAGCGCACTGCGAATGGCTGGACTGGACCACCGCCAAACCCGCCCCCTACCCGCTCGATCTCGCCGCCGTGGTCAGTGCGATGCGCGAAATCTATCCGGACGACAGCATCATCTGCAACGGCGCGGGCAACTTTTCGGGCTGGTGGCACCGCTACTGGCATTACAACGGCTTTCCCGCGCAATTGGCGCCGACCGCCGGGGCGATGGGCTATGGCGTTCCGGCAGCGGTGGCAGCGGCGCTGCGCCATCCGGAACGGCAGGCGATCGCGCTGGCCGGGGACGGCGATTTCCTGATGAACGGGCAGGAGCTGGCCACCGCCGCGCAGTATGGCTGCGACCTCACCGTCGTGCTGGTCGATAACAGCGCCTACGGCACGATCCGGATGCACCAGGAGCGCGAATTTCCCGCACGGGTCAGTGGTACTGGGCTGAGCAATCCCGATTTCGCCGCTCTGGCCCGCGCCTATGGCGGATGGGCGGTGCGCTGCGACAAGACTGCCGAGGCGGTGGACGCGCTGCGTGAGGCGCGCGGCCGCAAGGGGCTGCGGCTGCTGCATCTGGTGATCGACGTGGAACAGCTGAGCGCCGGAGGCGCGACGGTTTCGGGCCTCAGATCCCGGCGAGCTTGAGGATATGCTCCCACTCGGTTGGCTTCACAGCCGAGACCGAGAGGCGGAACTTGGTGATCAGGTCCATGTCGGCCAGCGCCGGATCGGCCTTGATCTGCTTGAGCGTGACCGGGCGGGGCAGTTTGCGGACCGGCTTTACCCCGACCGCCGACCAGCGCCCGGTCTCGTCGCCGGGGTCCTGGAAGGCTTCGCGGCTGACCTCGGCAATGCCGACGATCTCCACCCCGATGTTGGAGTGATAGAAGAACACGCCGTCGCCTGCCTTCATCGCCCGCATGTTGTTGCGCGCCGTATAGTTGCGCACTCCGTCCCAGGTGCCTTCGCCTTCGGCCACCAGATCGTCCCAGCTGTAGACGTCGGGTTCGGACTTCATCAGCCAGTAGGATTTGATTTTCGTCATGCGCGGTCCCGGGAATGCGGCTATGGCCGCCCCATAGTCAAATCTTCGCGGATACGTCCACCCATGCCTCTCAGCTCACTCCCCGTTCTTTCGCTCGCTGACGACAAGGCCAGCTTTTCGCAGGCCATCGGCGACAGCTTCAAGACCTACGGCTTCGCCATGGTGAAGGATCACGGCATCGATGCCGACCTGATTGCCCGCGCCTGGCAGCTTACCGAAGCCTTCTTTGCCCTGCCGGTCGATGAAAAGCGCCGCTATCACAACCCCGCCATCGCCGGCGCGCGCGGCTATACCCCGTTCGGCGTGGAAATCGCCAAGGACGCCAAGGCGCATGACCTCAAGGAGTTCTGGCACATCGGCCGCGACCTGCCCGAAGGCAGCCCGCTGGCGGATTCGATGCCGCCCAACGTCTGGCCCGACCGGCCCGAGGGCTTCCGCGAATTGTTCCAGGAACTCTACGCCCAGTTCGACCGGACGGGCGCAACGATCCTCTCGCGCATCGCGGTCTACCTTGGCCTGGAGGAGAACTGGTTCGACGCGGGAATCGAGGACGGCAATTCGGTGATGCGCCTGCTTCACTATCCCCCGCTCGAAGGGGTGACGGGTGAAGCGATCCGCGCCGGGGCGCATGGCGACATCAATCTCATCACCCTGCTGCTCGGCGCGGAAGAAGCGGGCCTCGAACTGCTCACCAAGGAAGGCACCTGGATGAGCGCCTCACCCCCGCCAGGTGCCCTGGTGATCAATGTCGGGGACATGCTGGAGCGTCTCACCAACCACGTTCTGCCCTCGACCATCCATCGCGTACGCAACCCCGATCCGGAGCGCGCGCGCTTCAGCCGCTATTCGATGCCGTTTTTCCTCCACCTTCGCAGTGACTTCCCCTTCGTCACCTTGCCCCAGTGCATCACCCCGGACAATCCGGACCGCTATCCGGTCTCGATCACCGCCGACGACTTCCTGCAGCAGCGCCTGCGCGAGATCGGCCTGAAAAAGTAGCTACGAACCAGCAATTTAGGGCACTTTAACCTAAACTTCAGCCTATCCTGCCAGCCTCCCCAGGCAATTGCACGCAAGGGGGCTGGCGCTGGATGGCTAGCAGCAAGCAGGATCAGGGCGGACCGAACGGGGACAAGCCGGCGCAGCTGCGCCGGGCCGACCGCGATCTCATCGCGCTCGGCATTGTCACGGCCGCCATCATCATGTTCGTCGGTTCGGGCGGATCGGCTCTGCCGGCGGCATTCCGCTCGCTGACCGGCAACGGGACCGCGCCGGACCCGATGCTGACCAACACCGTGCTGCTCAACATCGCGCTCGTCATCTTTGGCTGGCGCCGATACCGCGAACTGACCAGCGAAGTGCGCGAACGCCGCCGGGCGGAGGAACAGGCCCGCGTCCTTGCGGAGACCGACCCGCTTACCGGATGCCTCAACCGCCGCAGCATTGGCGCGGCAACCGACGAACTGATCGCCCGGGCCGTGCGCCGCGGCGAGGCGACGGCCTTCATCATGTTCGATCTCGACAACTTCAAACAGGTCAACGATGTCCACGGCCACGCCGCTGGAGACCTGATGCTGCAGGAAGCGGCTCGCCGCATCGCGGCGTGCTTGCCCGATGGCGCACTGACGGCCCGCATCGGCGGCGACGAATTCGCCTGCGTCGTGCCGTTCGATCCGCGCCAGCCCGAAGCAATCGATCATCTGACCGCCGGGCTGATCGAGGCCATCTCTCAGCCCGTTGGCTATCAATCCGTCGAGCTTGAAGCGACGATTTCGGCCGGCATCACCCGCAGCGATGCCGAAGGCGGCCAACTCGATTCGCAGACCCTGCTGCACATGGCCGACATCGCGATGTACCACGCCAAGAAACAGGGCAAGAACCGGTACTTCTGGTTCGAACCTTCGATGGAAAGCGAACTGCGCTTCCGCAGCGAGCTGGAAGCGGGAATCCGCCGCGGCGTGCAACTCGGCGAATTCGTCCCCTATTACGAAAAGCAGATCGACATCGCGACCGGAGACATCGTCGGGTTCGAAATGCTGGCGCGCTGGAATTCCCCGACACTGGGCGTGATCAGCCCGGAAATCTTCATCCCGATCGCCGAAGAAATCGGCATCATCGCCGAACTTTCCGAATCGCTGATTCGCAAGGCGTTGCTTGATGCCCGGCAGTGGAACCCGCGCCTGACGCTGTCGGTCAATATCTCGCCGATCCAGCTGCGCGACCCCTGGTTCGCGCAGAAGCTGCTGAAGATGCTGGTAGAAGCCAACTTCCCGCCAAGCCGGCTGGACATCGAGGTCACCGAAAGCTGCCTGCACGAGAATGTCGGCCTGGTCCGCACCCTGATCACCAGCCTTAAGAACCAGGGCGTGAGGGTTTCGCTCGACGATTTCGGCACAGGCTACAGCTCGCTTTCGCAGCTGCGAACCCTGCCGTTCGACCGGATCAAGATCGACCGCAGCTTCGTGAGCACCCTGCCCGGCAATCCGGACAATGCCACCATCGTCCAGTCGATCGTCGCACTCGGCGAAGGACTTGGCCTGCCGATCACCGCCGAAGGCGTGGAATCGGAAGAAGTCCTGCGCGAGTTGCGGCGCTTCGGGGATTTCAACGTCCAGGGCTATTTCTATGGCCTGCCTGCGCCCAGCGAGCGAACCCAGACCGAGCTTGCTCAGCTCAACCTGCTGCTCGAACCGCAGGAGGCGGAGCCCCCCGAGGCCGCGGCGCAAGTCGATCACCCCTCGCTTCCACTTGCCAGCAACGCCTGAGGCGCAAGCGCGAAGGTTGCCGATCCGAATGGCTGCGCCTAGAGCGCGGACATGCGCGTTCCGTTCGTCAAGATGCATGGCCTGGGCAACGACTTTGTCGTGCTGGATGCCCGCGCCCAGCCGCTTCCGCCGCTGACCGCTGCTTTCGCGCGCGAACTGGCCGATCGGCGCAGCGGCATCGGCTGTGACCAGCTGATCGTTCTTGAGCCGTCGAACAGCGCCGACCTTCGCATGCGGATCTTCAATCCCGACGGCGGCGAAGTTGGCGCCTGCGGCAATGCGACCCGCGCCGTCGGCCTGCTCGAAGGGCGCCCCGTCCGGATCGAGACATTGGGCGGGGAGCTCACCGCAGAACCCGGCACCGGGGGGATTGCCGTCGACATGGGCCAGCCCCGGCTGGAGTGGGATCAGATCCCCCTCGCCTACGCCATGGACACGCTCAGCCTTCCGGTCGCCTGGGAAACCCTCGAAAATCCGGTCGCCGTAAGCATGGGCAATCCCCATGCGGTATTCTTCGTGGACGATTGCGACGCGGTGGAACTCGACCGGCTCGGCCCCGAGATCGAGCACGATCCGCTGTTCCCGGAGCGGGTCAACGTCAACGTCGCGACCATTGCAGACCGGACCCATATCCGCCTGCGGGTGTGGGAACGCGGCGCCGGGCTGACGCTCGCCTGCGGTACCGGCGCCTGCGCCACAGCGGTCGCGGCCATGCGCCGGGGACTGACCGACCGTGCCGTGACCGTCTCGCTGCCCGGTGGTGACCTTGGCATTTCATGGGGCGCGGACAACCGGGTCACGATGACCGGCCCCGCCACCGAAAGCTTTCGCGGCAGTTTCGAAAGCGCGGACTTCGGAGCCTGAACTTGGGCGCTGAGGTCATTTCGCTCGGCTGCCGGCTCAACCTGTCGGAAAGCGAGGAACTGCGCGCGCTGCTCGCGGGCGAGGACTCGCTGGTGGTGGTCAACAGCTGCGCCGTGACCGCCGAGGCTGTCCGCCAGACCCGCCAGGCGATCCGCCGCGCCCGGCGCGAACGCCCGGATGCCCGGCTGCTGGTGACCGGCTGCGCGGCCGAGGTCGAACGCGCAGTCCTGTCCGCCATGCCCGAGGTCGATGGCCTGATCGCCAATACTGCCAAGCTTGATCCGCGCGCGTGGAATGTCGCTCCCACCCGAACCGAAGGCACTGCCACCCACACCCGCGCCTTCATCGCCGTGCAGAACGGCTGCGACCACGCCTGCACCTTCTGCGTGATCCCCCAGGGGCGCGGGCCCAGTCGCTCATTGCCCATCGCGGCGGTGCTGAAGGAAGTGGAGCGCCATCTGACCGCTGGCGCAGGCGAAGTGGTGTTGACCGGCGTGGACCTGACCAGTTGGGGCCATGATCTGCCCGGTGGACCAAGGCTCGGAGTGCTGGTCGACGCGATCCTTACCGCCTTTCCCCGGCTGGAGCGGCTGCGCCTGTCTTCGCTCGACGGGGTCGAGATCGATCCGCTGCTGCTGGACCTGATCGGCGGTGAACCGCGGATCATGCCCCATGCCCACCTTTCGCTCCAGCACGGCCACGACCTGATCCTCAAGCGGATGAAGCGGCGTCACTTGCGCGGCGATGCAATCGCACTGGTCGAAGGCTTGCGCCGCTGCCGCCCCGGGATCGCCTTCGGTGCGGACCTGATCGCCGGATTTCCGACCGAGGATGAGGCTGCGCACAGGGCCAACCTGTCGCTTATAGAGGACCTTGGCCTCGCCCACGTCCACGTCTTTCCCTACTCCGCGCGTGCCAGAACTCCCGCCGCACGGATGCCCCAGATTCCACACCCGATCATTCGCGCCCGCGCTGCCGAGTTGCGCGAAACCGCGAGCCAAGTCCGCGCGCGCTGGCTGGCCACCCAACTTGGCCGACCGCACCGCGTGCTTGCCGAACGCGACGGGACAGGCCATGCGGAAAACTTCGCCAGGGTGCGGCTTGCACCCGGAACCCAAGCCGGAACCATCGTGACCGTCATTCCTACCCGCGTCGAACAAGGCCTGCTGGCATGAGCGCCGAAACCTGGACCGACCGCCTGTTTGGCGGCCTGCGCAAGACTTCAGAGCGCCTCTCCGAAAACCTCTCCGGCATCGTCAGCAAGACCCGGCTGGATGAAACGCAACTCGACGATCTCGAGGACGCGCTAATCCTGTCCGATCTAGGCCCGCGCGCCGCGCGCCGGATCCGTGAACGGCTGGCCGGTGAGCGCTTCGAGCGCGGAGCGGACGAAACGGCAATCAAGCAGGCAGTCGCCGAGGAAATCGCCGCGATCCTGCGCCCCGTGGCCAAGCCGCTCGAAGTCGTCGCCTTCCCGCGCCCGCAGGTGGTGCTGGTGATCGGCGTCAACGGGTCCGGCAAGACCACTACCATCGCCAAGCTCGCCCACCTGTTCCAGGAACAGGATTACGGCGTGATGCTGGCGGCGGGCGACACCTTCCGCGCCGCTGCCATCGGCCAGCTGGCCGTCTGGGCAGACCGAATCGGCGTGCCGATCATCAAGGGGCCGGAAGGCGGGGATCCTTCCGCCGTGGTGTTCGATGCCGTGAAGGCGGCGACCGAACAGGGCATCGACGCGCTGATCGTCGACACTGCCGGACGCCTGCAGAACAAGCGTGAGCTGATGGACGAACTCGCCAAGATCCGCCGTGTGCTCGGCCGGCTCAATCCCGAGGCGCCGCACGATGTCGTGCTGGTGCTCGATGCCACCAACGGGCAGAACGCGCTGCAGCAGATCGAAATCTTCAAGGAGGTTGCGGGCGTGACCGGCCTGATCATGACCAAGCTGGACGGCACCGCGCGCGGCGGCGTGCTGGTCGCTGCGGCCGAGCAATACGGCCTGCCGATCCACGCGATTGGCGTGGGCGAAAAGATGGACGACCTGCGCCCGTTCGATCCCGATCTGGTCGCGCGCGTGATCGCGGGGGTGGCGTGATGAGCGACGTGGCCCCGGCCCCGAAGAAGGCCAAGTCCGGCCTGCTCAACCTTCTGGTCGACTATGCGCCGATCGCGGTGTTCTTCGGCGTCTATCGCTATAACGCGCCGGCCAAGCACGAAGGCATTGGCGAGGTTGCGGCGGTCATTACCGGGACCGGCGCCTTCATGGTCGCTGCGGTAATCGCCCTGCTGGTGTCCAAGTGGAAGCTGGGGCGGATTTCGCCGATGCTCTGGCTCTCCACCGTGCTGATCGTCGGCTTCGGCGGCCTCACCATCCTGCTGCGTGATCCGGTGTGGATCCAGGTCAAGCCGACCGCGATCTACGTCCTGTTCGGCACGGTGCTGCTGGCGGGCGTGATGCGCGGCAAGGCGCTGCTCAAGATCCTGCTGGAAGCGGCCTTCGAGGGATTGAGCGATGCGGGCTGGCTCAAGTTGTCGCGCAACTGGGGCGTGTTTTTCTTCGCGCTGGCCGTGCTCAACGAGGTGTTGCGCGCGCAGCTTTCGTTCGGGGACTGGATCGCGGCGAAGCTTTGGGTCTTCCTGCCGCTGACCTTCCTGTTTACTTTCCTGCAGATTCCGATGCTGCTGCGCCACGGCCTTGCCCAGGAGGCCGAGCCCGAGGTGCTCTCCGATCCGCCGCACGAGTGACAATGGCTCGCAAAAAGGGCTGACAAGCGAGGGTTTCGGGCGCATGGAAGGATTCGCGGGGCCGCGATCCGGCCCCAGGACATAACAGGATCGCTTCAATTCATTAGGGGGAAGCAATGGCCAAGTTTTTCGGGAACCTGAACCTGGTTCTGCTCACCGGTCTCGTGCTGGCAATCGTTGTCATGCTAAAGTTCGGCGGCGACGTCGCCGTTGACGCCAGCAGCGTGCTGCGCTGGGCGCATCTGTTCTTCGGCATCGTCTGGATCGGACTGCTCTACTATCTCAACTTCGTCCAGGTGCCGACCATGCCGGCCATCCCGGCCGAACTGAAGGGCGGCGTCACCGGCTACATCGCCCCGAAGGTGCTGTTCTACTTCCGCTACGGCGCGCTGTTCACCGTCCTCACCGGCCTGAGCATCGCCTATGTCGCCGGTTACGTGCACCGCGCGATGGTGTTTCAGGGCAATGGCCATGAAAACCTGATCGGGCTTGGCATGTGGCTGGCGCTGATCATGGCGTTCAACGTGTGGTTCATCATCTGGCCGGCCCAGAAGAAGATCCTGGGCCTGGTCGAAGCCAGCGCCGAGGAAAAGGCCGCCGCCGCTCCGCGCGCGCTCTATGCCAGCCGCACCAACACGCTGCTGTCGATCCCGATGCTGTACTGCATGGTCAGCGCCAACCTCGGCTGATCGCAGGCCTGTCTTACCGGAAAGCGCGGTGTCCCCCGGGGCGCCGCGCTTTCCTTTTGCGCAGCCTGACGGTAACCGCTTGGCCATGACCGCACAGATCGACCCCTTCCACGCCATCGCCATCAGTGGCCTTGCCCATCGCCTCAAGGCCGAGGGGCGCAGCGTGATCCACATGGAATTCGGCCAGCCCAGCACCGGCGCCCCCGCTCCGGCGATCGCCGAGGCGCACCGTGTGCTCGATGCCGATCCGATGGGCTATTGGGAAAGCCCGGCGCTGAAGGCGCGGATCGTCAAGCACTATGCCGACTGGTACGGGGTCGAGATCAGCCCGGCGCAGATCCTGCTGACCTGCGGCGCATCCCCCGCGCTTGTCCTCGCCCTGTCGATGAGCTTTGCGCCGGGGGATCGCGTCGCCTTCGCCCGCCCCGGCTATGTCGCCTACCGCAACAACCTCAAGGCGCTGCACATGGAGCCGGTGGAACTGCCCTGCGGCGAGGCAGAGCGGTTCCAGCTGACCGCCGCCGCCCTTGCCGCGCTCGACCCCGCGCCAAAAGGCGTGATCGTCGCCAGCCCGGCCAACCCGACCGGCACGATCATCCCGCGCGAGGAACTGGCAGCCATCGCCGAGGTTTGCCGCGCGCGCGGCATCACCATCATCTCCGACGAGATCTACCACGGCATCGCCTATGGCATGGACACGCCCTCGATCCTTGAGGTCGAGCCGCAGGCATTGGTGGTCAACAGCTTCTCCAAGTACTTCAGCATGGCTGGATGGCGGCTCGGCTGGCTGGTCGTGCCGCCCGCCGGGATCGACGCCGCGCGCGCGCGGATGGGCAACCTGTTCCTGACCCCGCCCAGCCTGGCCCAGCACGCCGGGCTGGTGGCAATGGACTGCCGCGACGAACTGGAAGCCAATATCGCGACCTATGCACGCAACCGCGAACTGCTGCTGCAAGCGATGCCGGGCATGGGCCTGGGCCGGATCGCCCCGCCAGACGGAGCCTTCTACATCTACGCCGACGTGTCGGATTTCACCGATGACAGCATGGAATTCTGCAAGCATCTGCTGGAGGCAACCGGCGTCGCCACGGCCCCGGGGATCGATTTCGATCCAGTCGACGGCCACCGCTTCGTGCGCTTCAGCTTTGCCGTGTCCACGCCGGAAATCGAAGAAGCGATTGGCCGGATCGGCCCCTGGCTAGCGGAACGCAACCAGCGGCCCGCCGGGGACTAGCCACGCCGGGTTTTGCCGCATAGCTTGCCGCCATGCGCAAGTTGCTGCTTTTGCTCGCCCCGCTGGCCCTCGCTGGTCCCGCAGCACCATCAGATGCGGCAGAGGCCCCCGCCCCGTCCTTCTCCTGCGCTGCAGCCCGGAGCGAGGTTGAAAGGGCCATTTGCGCCAGTCCCCAGCTTGCCCGCGAAGACGCCGAAATGGCCCGGCTCTATGCGGCGGCAAGACGGGGTGCACGCGGTGACGGGCAGTCGGGCCAGGGCGCCGCGCAAATCGCCTGGTTGCGTGATCGGGCTACTTGCGAAACCGGCAGGTCAGGCGGGTTCGCCTCGCGCGACGAATGCCTGATGCACCATTACCAGAGCCGCAATATCGAACTGGCCACCGCCGCCCTGTTCTCGGACCGGGATGCGGCGCTGGTCGCCCTGCGCCGACTTGACCCTGCGGGCGCTCCCTTGATCGAAGCTCTTTTGCTCTATGCGCTGCGGCCCGCGTCGGACAATTGGTCGGCCGCGGCGCTGAGCGAAGACCGCGCGCGTATCGCCCGGCTGATCGGCGCCCGGCTCGGCCAGCTTGGAAGCGATCCTGCGCAAGGTTACGGCAGCGAAATCCTTGCCAGCGATGGCATTTCCAGTCTGAACGATGCACTCAATAATCCGGCCAATTTTGCCCGGACCATCAAGGTGCTGGCCACCTATACCGAGGGAGCCCGCACGCCCTTGCTGTTCCCTTGCGAAGTGTTGTTGCGGCATCCGTCAATGATCGAACTGGAAGAGCCAATCTTCGGATCGAGCCTCGACAATTTCCTGCCGGAGAGCAATTGCGCCACCTCCTTGCCGCCTGCGTCGCGCGTTGCAGAGGCGGACAAGGCGATCTGGGCCGGATGGCCCGATTGCGAGGGCACAATCCGATACCTGTTCTATCACAGCTATAGCGTCCGCGTCGACGCCGCGCTGATCGGGCAGCCAGTGGCTAGGGCTTTCAGCAAGCGCCCGATGCCACGCCGCAAGGGCGTGTCCGCTGCCGCCGTCGCGGCCGCCCAGCAGGAACTCGCCGCGCGCTATGCGCGCTGGGGGTACAGCCCCGCGACTGCCGAGGCGACCGCGCGCGAACGACTGGTCGACATGCTTTCAACCGCCCACAAGTGCGGCTGACGTCCTAGATTTCGACCTGGCTGCCCAGTTCGACCACGCGGTTGGTCGGCAGACGGAAGAATTCCATCGCGCTGGCCGCGTTGCGCAACATCCAGGCGAACAGCTTTTCCCGCCAGATCGCCATGCCGGGTTTGGCCGAGGCAAGCAGGGTCTGACGCGAAAGGAAGAAGCTGGTCTTCATCATTTCGAACGGCTGGCCGCACAGGTCGACGGTCTTGAGCGTCGCAGGAACGTCAGTTTCCTCAAGGAAGCCGAACTTCAGCGTCAGGCGGTAGAATCCCGAACCGAGATCGATTACGCTGGCACGGCTCGTGGACGTCACGAAGGGCACGTCCTGGATCGCCACGGTCAGGATCACCACGCGCTCGTGCAGCACCTTGTTGTGCTTGATGTTGTGGAGCAGCGCCGAAGGGACACCCGAATTGGTGCTGGCCATGAAGATCGCGGTCCCGGGGACACGGGTCGCGCTGGAATGCGCGCTCTTGGCGAAGACCTCGATCGGGATCGAACCGTCGTCCATCGACTGGCGCATCAGCGCCCGGCCACGCGACCACGTGGTGAGCAGGGTGAAGATCGCAAAGCCCATGGTCAGCGGCACCCAGCCGCCATCGGGCACCTTGATCAGATTGGCTCCGAGGTAGGCCATGTCGACGACGATGAAGACGGCGACCAGCGGCGCCGCCTTCCACACCGGCCAGCGCCACAGCGTGACCAGCACCGCCGCAAGCAGCAGCGTATCGATGAACATCGCACCGGTCACCGCGATGCCGTACGCCGCCGCGAGGTTGCTCGACGAGCGGAAGAACAGCACCAGGACGATGACCATGATCATCAGGCCCCAGTTGATCACCGGGATGTAGATCTGCCCAGCGGTCGAGGCACTGGTGTGCTTGATCTGCATGCGCGGCATGAAGCCCAGCTGGATCGCCTGCTGGGTGAGCGAGAACGCACCGGAGATCACCGCTTGGCTGGCGATGATCGTGGCGGCGAGCGCCAGGAAGATCACTGGCACGCGCACCACATCGGGGATCATCAGGAAGAACGGATCGCGGATGATCTGCGCCGCCTGCTCCGGAGTGTGCGAGAGGACCATCGCCCCCTGCCCCATATAGTTGAGCATCAGCGACGGGAGGACGAAGGCCATCCAGCTGATCCCGATCGGCCTGCGCCCGAAGTGGCCCATGTCGGCGTAGAGCGCCTCGGCCCCGGTCACCGCCAGCACCACGCTACCCAGCGCGATGAAGGCGCGGAACCCGTCGGTGAAGAAGAAATTGAGCGCGTTGAGCGGATTGATCGTCTGGAGGATCACCTCGGGCATCACCACCAGATGGCTGATCCCCAGCACCGCCAGGGTCAGGAAATAGACCATCATGATCGGCCCGAACAGGCGCCCCACCCGCTCCGTCCCATATGACTGCATCGCGAACAGCAGGACCAGGATCGCCACGGCAATCGGCACAATCCAGTTCTTCAACCCCGGGGCGACATATTGCAGACCCTCGGTGGCGGAGAGCACCGACATCGCCGGGGTGATCATTGAATCGCCATAGAACAGCGCGGTCGCGAACACGCCCAGCAGCACGAAGGGCCCAGTCCAGCGGGCATGCTCAGACTTGCGGTTGATCAGCGCCAGCAGCGCGAGGCTGCCGCCTTCCCCCTTGTTGTCGGCCTTCATGATGGTGAGGACGTACTTGAACGTCACCACGATCATCATCGACCAGAACACCAGGCTCAGCACGCCATAGATGTGGACAGGATCGACATGAATGCCCGGCGCCCCGTGGTGCGAGGCAAAGGTTTCGCGAAACGCGTAGAGCGGACTGGTGCCGATGTCGCCGAAGACGACCCCGATCGCGCCGACCGCCAGCGCTACCAGGCCGCCATGGTGATGTCCGTAACCGCCAGCCTGATTCGGATCCGCACCTGCTTCACCGGGATCCTGCACCGCTTCCGTCTGGTCCGCACTGGTCATGCGATGCGCCGCCCTTGGCTATGCATTGCCGCCGCCCGGATGGGGCGGGGGCTGGAAAGGCCCGCGCTTAGCAGCATGTCCAAGGCCCCGCAACAGCGCCCGAAAACGACGCTGGGGGGAATTCAGCGGGCCTGACCGGCCTGGTCGCGAACAGCGATCAAGGTATCGAGTTCGCCGAGCCGCTTGGTCAGGTCGGCGCGCCAAGGGGCATCGGCCGGGCTCTTCGCCAGCAGGTCGGCCCACAGCGCCCGGCCTTCCTCCAGCCGCCCGTTCTGCGCCAGAGCCAGTCCCATGAAGAACGGCGGGCCAGGATGCGCAGGGTCGGCTTCGCTTGCGCGGCGATAGGCGTAAAGTGCCGCCGGGGTGACCGTGCCCTCGGCATGGGCAACCAGGTTATTCGCCAGCGAAAGCCAGGCATCGGCATTCCTTGGGTCCTTTTCGACGGCGCCCAACACCACCCCTGCGGCATCGCCAAACTGGCCATTACGGGAAAGGCCATCGGCGATGACCATCCACTGATTGGGGGCCGCGTCCCCCTGGGCAAGCTGGCGGCGGGCCGCGACCAGTGCCGCGCCCGAATCGGCGGGCTTGACCGCGGCCTCCTTGGGCGCGCCGGGCTCGGCGGGGCTGGCCTGCAGGGCGAAGCCGGCAATGCCCAGCAGCAGCGCGGCGCCAATCGCCTCCCAGCCCTTGCGCGGCGCCTTGAACAGAAAGGCCGCCGCCGCAAACGCGGCCAGTGCGAGCAGTGCTACCAAAGCCCAGGTCATGCCGCGTCTCCCGTGCGCATCAGTCGCCTGCGCAGGACTATCGCCGCGAAGGCCAGCAGCAGCAGCGGCGCGGCGAACAGTGGCCAGGTCGATGCGGTGACGCGCGGCGCATAGCTCACATAATCGCCATAGCGCTCGATCAGCCACGCACGAATCGCCTCGGGATCTTCCCCCGCCTCGATCCGCAGGCGCACCTGATTGCGCATGTCGCCCGCAATCGGCGCATCGGAATCGGCGATCGACTGGCCCTGGCATTGCAGGCAGCGCAGCGTTTCCATCAGCGCCTTGGCCCGAGCCTCTTTGGCCGGATCGTCGAGCTGGCGATAGGCATAGGGCGCGGGCGGCAGATTGTCCTGCGCGGCGGCGGGCACAATGGACAGGGCGAGCAGCAGGGCGCAGAGGAACCGGATCACTGTTCCGCCTCCTTCAGTTTCGCCAGGATCATCTCCACCTGTTCAGGACGAATCTCGCCGATGTGCTGGTACCGGATCACCCCCCGCGCATCGATGATGAAGCTTTCCGGATAGCCGGACGAGCCGATCGCGAACTGCACCTTGCTCACCTCATCGGCACCGATCCGCGCGAAGGGATTGCCATTGCGGGCAAGGAACCGTTCGAGATCCTCGCGCTTGTCGCGCACGGCCACACCGTGGATTTCGACGCCGGCGCGCTGCAAGGCGCCCAGTTGCGGCGCTTCGACGGCGCAGGGCACACACCAGCTGGCGAAGACGTTGAGCAGACGCGGCTTGCCGCCCCGGAAGTCGGCGGTCGACAGCGCGGGACGTTCCGGAATCGCCTGCGGCAAGCTGAACTCGGGCAGCGGCTTGCCGATCAGGGCGCTGCGAACCTCGCGCTCGGCCGGGCGGAGCAGGCCGATCACGAACAGCGCGACGAAACCCGCGAACACGGCGAGCGGCAGCCACAGCGTCCAACGGCGCACAGGTGGCGGAGAGGACGGCGCAGTCATCGGCCCTGCCTCTGACGGCGATAGGCGATCTTCTCGCGCGCGAAGATGCGGCGCAGGTCGCTGACGACCCGGCCCAGCAGCGCCAGCGCACCGCCAAGCGCGATCAGCAGTCCGCCGTACCAGATCATCGGCACGAATGGCTTCCACCACAGCCGCAGCTGCCAGCGCCCGTCCTCGGCCTGTTCGCCCAGCACGGCATAGAGCTGGCCATTCCAGCGGGTCAGCAGCGCGCTTTCACTGGTGCTCTGCGGCGGGGTCCAGAACGAGCGGGCCTGCGGATGGATATCGAGCGTCTTGCCGCCCTTGTAGCTGGCGTCCATGTCGGCCTGCAGGGCGGTCCAGTTCGGCCCGGCCACCGGCACGACATCGCGCAGGAAGACCTTCCACGGCCCGACCTCGACCGTTTGCCCTGCCCGCACCGCGACCAGCCGCTCGGTAGTGAAGGCGCTATCCGCCGCCATGCCGAACAGCGCGACCGCCACGCCGAAATGGGCGACGACCATGCCCCACACCGGCAGCTTGACCGTGCGAAGGTTGCGCCCGGCAAGCGGCAGCAACGAGGCGATCGCAAGACCAGCCGCCAGGGCCAGCCCCAGCACCGGCAGGACGTGGACGAAGTCGCTGCCGGCAAACCATGATCCCACGCCCAGCGCCAGCAGACCCGGCACAGCCAGCAGCCTTGCCACCCGGCCCAGACTGTCGCGCCGCCAGCGCAGCAGCGGGCCGACCGCCAGGACCACCAGCATCGGCACGATGAACACCGCACCCATGGGGTTGAAATAGGGCGGGCCGACCGAGACCTTGAGCCCCATCGCTTCGGCTACCAGCGGATAAAGCGTGCCGATCAGCACGATCCCCAGCGTACCGGTCAGCATCACGTTGTTGAACACCAGCGCGCCTTCGCGGCTGGCCAGCGCAAAGCGTTCGCCCTCGGTCACGCTCGAGGCGCGCAGGGCAAACAGCAGCAGCGCCGCGCCGATGTTGATCGCCAGCAGGCCGAGAATGAAGCTGCCCCGTTCCGGATCGACGGCGAAGGCATGGACGCTGGTGAGAATGCCCGAGCGGACCAGGAAGGTGCCGACCATCGACATCGAGAAGGCAACCACGCCCAGCATCACCGTCCAGGCGCGCAGCGCGTTGCGCGCGGCCAGCACCGAGGCGGAGTGGAGCAGCGCCGTCGCCGCCAGCCAGGGCATCAGCGAGGCGTTCTCGACCGGGTCCCAGAACCACCAGCCACCCCAACCGAGCTCATAATAGGCCCAGTAGGATCCGGCGGTGATGCCGATTGTCAGGAACAGCCAGGCACCCAGCACCCAGGGGCGCATTGCCCGGGCGAAGGCCGGACCGACCTCGCGCGTCAGCAGCGCGCCCACCGCAAAGCTGAAAGCGATCGAAAGCCCGACATAACCGATGTAGAGCGTGGGCGGGTGGAACGCGAGGCCCGGGTCCTGAAGCAGCGGGTTGAGCCCTTGTCCCTCCGGCGCCGCCGGGCTCAGCCGTTCGAACGGATTGGATGAGATCAGCAGGAAGGCGTAGAAACCCAGGCTGACGAAAGCCTGTGCGGCCAATGTTGCCAGCATGGTCGGCTCGGGCAGGCGGCGCTCTATCAGGGCGACGAAGCCGCCGGCCAGCCCCATGATGGTGACCCACAGCAGCATCGAGCCTTCGTGGTTCCCCCAGGCGCCGGCGATCTTGTAGAGCAGCGGCTTGGCCGAGTGGGAATTCATCGCCACCAGCTTGACCGACAGGTCGGTATGCCAGAACACCACGACCAGCGCGGCAAAGGCGAGCAGCGCCAGCAGCCCCTGGACCGCTGCCGCCGGACGGACCAGCCCGGCCAGCGCAGGATGGCCGCCGCGCAGCGCCAGTCCGCCCGCGAGCAGCTGGAGCGCGGCAAGCGCCGCCGCCATCCACAGCGCGGCAAGGCCCAGACTGGCGATCACTTGGTTTCCGCCACGGTCTGTCGCGCCTGGTCGGCAGTCATGTCCTTCATCTCGCGGGGCACATATTTCTCGTCATGCTTGGCCAGCAGATTGTCGGCCACGAAGGTCCCGTCGGCGCGCAGCTTGCCTTCGGCGACGACGCCCGAATTTTCCTGGAACAGGTCCGGGGCGATCCCGCTGAAGCTGACCGGAATGCGCGCCTTGTTATCGGATACGACGAACTGGATGGTCACGCCGTCAGCGGCGCGCTTGATCGATCCGGCCTCGACCATGCCGCCCAGCCGCACCGCACGGTCCGGGTCGGGCGGATCAGAGGTCATGTCGGCCGGCAGGTAGAAGAACGAGGCCTGGCTGCGCAACGCCCAGGTGGCGAGCAGCGCCGCACCGATCAGCGCGGCCAGCGACACCAGTACCAGCACAAGCCGCTGGTGCTTTGCCTTGACCCCGGTGTTCATCGTTCACGGCTCCGATCGCGGCGGGCCTCGGCCCGGACCATGCCGAGCCACGACCAGACCACCAGTGCGGCAGTCCCGCCGATTCCGGCCGCATAGGCCGCCCAGATGAACGGCCAGTGATCCAGTCCCTCACGCATCGGCAGCCTCCATCGCGCGGCGGCGCAGGCGCGCCTCGGCTTGCTGGTCGGCCAGGATCGCGCGCATCCGCACCAGCACCACCGCGCCGAAGATCAGCGAGAAACCGACAGTCCCCGCCAGCAGGCCCCACAGGAATTCCGGCGCCATTTCAGACTTGCCGGCGGTGATCGAGGGCGGCTGGTGCAGGCTGTTCCACCACAGCACCGAATAGTGGATGACCGGAATGTTGACCGCCCCGACCAGCCCGAAAATCGCCGGAATACGCGATTGACCGTCACTATCGCGGTTGGCCGCGTCGCTCAGCGCGATGTAGGAAAGATAAAGGAACAGCAGCACCAGCATCGAAGTCAGTCGCCCGTCCCACACCCACCAGGTACCCCAGGCAGGGCGACCCCACAGCGACCCCGTGACAAGGCACAGCGCGCTGAAGAACGCGCCCGGCACGGCAACCGCGCGCGCGGCAATCCCGGCCAGCGGGTGCCGCCAGACAAGCTCGGTCAGACTGGCGATGGCGATGGCGCTCCACCCCCCCATCCCCAGCCAGGCGGCGGGAACGTGGACGAACAGGATCCGCACACTGTCGCCCTGCAGCCGTTCAGCCGGCGCCCCAGTCAACCCCCAGACAAGCGAAGCGCCCGCAAGCAGAAGGCCCGCAGCCAGCAAGGGCACGGTCAGAAGGCGCGCTAGGCGCAGGAAACGAGCGGGATTGGCAAAGCCGTGCATGAAGGATTCGGTATCCCCGGGGATCGGCTGCCATTTGGCAGGACCGCGCCCTGTCGGCAAGTGCGATTGGCGGATGCAAGCGCACACAAAGCCAATTTGCGACAAGGGCTTCAAGTGGGGAAAAATGGGGCGATCGATGGGGTTCGAACCCACGACCTCCGGTACCACAAACCGGCGCTCTAACCAACTGAGCTACGATCGCCACGGCCCACCGCGCAAAATGGCGCAACAGGCAGGCGCGGCCTCTTGCACAGCCGCCAGAGGAATTAAAGCGAAAATTGCGCAGCGCTCCGTTTGAGCAGCCACCCTTAGGTAGCAGCTCGCCAATTGTCGCTTGGCGTGAGGCAATTCTTAACTCTGGACGGATAGCCCTCGTTCATCGCTGGAATCGGGAATTCGACCATGACCGCAAAGACGAAATTGGCACCCGCTCCCCTACCAACCAGCCGCCCGCTGACCCGCAGGGGAACGCGCCGTCCTGCCAGCAGCCTCGTGCTGGTGACGTCCTCGCACGGGGATCGCGCCAAGGCCGTGCTGCGCGACATCTCGATCTATGGCTGCAATCTGGTCACCGAAGCGGCCTGGCTGCGCATGGGCATGTTCATCGGCATCCGCCTGAACCCCGAACGCACGGTCCAGGCCATCGTCCGCTGGGCGCGTGAGGATACCTGCGGCGTCGAATTCCTGCGTCCGATTCCCGATGCCGAGGCCGATGAACTGACCGGCGGCTGGTGAACCACCCGACAGCGGACAAACGAAAAGGGCGGCCCAAAGGCCGCCCTTCGCGTTTCTGGCTCTCGCCGGGCGTTCAGCCCTTCTTGAGCGTAAGCCCGCCGAAGCGCTTGTTGAACTGCGCGACGCGGCCGCCCTGGTCCAGCTGACGGGTGCCGCCGGTCCACGCCGGGTGCGAGGTCGGGTCGATTTCCAGGACCAGCGTGTCGCCTTCCTTGCCCCAGGTGGAGCGGGTCTCGAACACGGTGCCGTCGGTCATCTGCACCTTGATCATGTGATAGTCGGGGTGGGTATCGGCCTTCATCGCACTGTCTTTCGCTGTTGGCCGGTTCCGACCGGCCTGGAAGAGGAAGGCGCGCGCTTAGCCGCAGCGCGCCGATTTGTCCAGCCTTCAGGAATCCGCGATCATCGCGGTGAACTGGACGTCACAGGTCACCTTGCCCGCAATCGAGGCCTTGCCCCAGAACTTGCAGACCCGGGCGCGCTTCTGGATGAAGCCGACTTCCAGATCGAGCAGCACGCCGGGTTCGACCGGAGCGCGGAACTTCGCCTCGTCGATCGACATGAAGTAGACCAGCTTGCCCGACCCGGCGAGGTCCAGAGTCTCGATCGCCAGGATCGCCGCAGCCTGGGCCAGTGCCTCGATCTGGAGGACGCCCGGCATGATCGGCCGCCCCGGGAAATGCCCCTGGAAGAACTGCTCGTTGAAGCTGACCGCCTTCACCGCATGGATGCGCTCGCCGATTTCCAGCGAGATCACACGGTCGACCAGCAGCAACGGATACCGGTGCGGCAGGGCGCCGAGGATCTTGACGATGTCATAGGCGGGCGCGGCCGGAGCCCCGCCCTTTGCTTCGGTGGTATCGCTCATCGCTGCCCCCGGCGACGTGCTCAGCGACCGTCCGGCTGCGGACCGGCCGGACGCGGCGCCGGAGCCGGCGCAGCAGCTGGAGCGGCCGTGGCCGGAGCCGATGCCGCCTTCTGCGCGGCGGCCTGCTGCGCCTGGGCTTCGCGCACTTCACGCGGCATCCAGCCCTGCGGGGGCACGATCTGCGCGTTGGGGATCAGCACGTTGAGTTCGGTGACGATCTCGTCGGTCAGCTCATAGGCGTTGGCGCGGGCGATCACGGTGCCCGGCTGGAGCAGCAGCGACACGCGGTGCTTTTCCATCGCCTTCTGCACGGCGGCGTCCAGCTTGTCTTCGATCTGCTCGCGGACATAGGCTTCCGACAGAGCCGGCGGCATCAGGATCTGCTGGATCTCTTCCTTGCCCTTTTCCTGCAGCTGCTGGATCGTCTGGGCCTGCTGCTGCAGCGCCGGGACGTTGGGCTTGGCGGCGGCGCGATCGACATTGAACTTGTCGATCAGCGGCTTGAGCTGGGCGTCGAGCGCCGCACCGCGGCTCTTCGCGTTGTCAAAGTTGGTCTTGTAGGTCACCGGGCGCTGCTGCGCGGCAAGGCGATAGGCGTCGGTGTTGGCCACGGCCGCATCCAGATTGGCAACGGCGATGCCGGCAACGATGTTGCCAGCCGCAGCAGGCGCGGCTGCCGGAGCAGCAGCAGCGGCGGCGGCGGCGGCCTCGGCCTCCTTCTGCTTCTTCGACTTGGCGTAGGCGGGCTGAGCGACCAGAGCGAGCACCATGGCGGCGCCCAGCAGGGGCTTGATACGGGTGTTCATCAGAATTGGGTTCCCACGTTGAAGGTGAAAGTCTTGGTGTCGTCGCCGGCCTTCTTCAGCAGGACCTTGGCGAAATCGAGTCGGAACGGACCGAACGGCGAGTTCCAGTTGAAACCGATGCCGACCGAGACGCGCGGGCTCGGCGAATCGCCCAGGAAGACTTCCTGGAACGGCGGGATCGAACTGCCCAGCGCGGTGTTGTTGACCGTACCCGTGCCAAGGCAGGCCGGCGGATTGGGATTCGTCGGATTGGTCACCTGCGCCGTGGCCGTGGCGGTACAGACGTTGTTGACCAGCTCTGCCGCATTGATCTGCGTGTAGAGCGCGTTGCCGGCCGTATCGCGGGTCGGGATGAAGATGCCGTTCGGGAACGGGCTGTTCTGCAGCTGCGGCTTGGTGATGCCCCAGACCGAGCCGACGTCCATGAAGATCGACGGACGGATGCCCAGTTCGCGCGCGCCCGAACCCAGCGGGATTTCGAGCTCCACGTGGCCGAGGTAGTAGTACTTGCCGCCCAGCGCATCATCGACCACGCGGTTGCGATCGGTGATCACCACCGGGTTGCCGTTGCCATCATCGGTGATGAACTGGCGCAGCACGCGCGGACCGACGCCGCGGATGTCGAAGCCGCGGATCTGCGGCTCACCCAGATAGAAGCGGTCGGTCAGACGCACGCTGTCGATGCCGAGCGCCGCGTTGCCGCGGTTGTCGAACGACTTGATCGCGCCGCCTTCGCCGCGGATCGAGAAGATCCAGCCCTTGCCCAGCGGCCAGTACTGCGCGGCGTTAGCACGGACGCGGCCGTACTTGACCGAACCGCCCAGCCCCGCGAATTCGCCGGTGATCGACATGGTCCGCCCGCGCGACGGGCGCATGCGATTGTCGAGCGAATCGTAGATCAGCGACAGGCCCAGGATCGAACTGGTCCGCTTGCCCAGCGCGTCGCACAGATAGCGGCCGGCGATCAGCGGGTCGCACTCGAACGTCGGCGGATTGACGCGGTCCGAGAAGTACTGGTTCTTGTCGACGGTGATGTCGTCGATGTTGAAGGTGTAACTCGCCACGGCCGAGACGTATTCGGTCAGCGGCAGGCCCAAGCGCAGCTGCGCGCCGGTCTGGGTCTGGCGGTAAAGCGTATTGCGGTCCGCATTGGCGTAGTTGAAGCTGTTGTAGTCGCGCCGGTAGATGTTGACGCCCATCGAGACGTTGCGATCGAACAGGTACGGCTCGGTAAAGCTGACTTCGGCGCTCTTCGAATACTGCGAATAGCTGATCGACAGGCCGACAGTCTGGCCGCGGCCACGGAAGTTGCGCTGCTGGACCGAGCCCTGGAAGATCAGCTTTTCAAGGCTGGAATAACCAGCCGAGAGCTGGAGTTCGCCGGTCGGCTTTTCTTCCACATTGGCTTCCAGCACGATCCGGTCAGGGGCCGAACCCGGCTTCTGCTCGATCTCGAACTTCTCCTGGAAGTAGCCAAGCGAGTTGATACGGCTGGTCGAGCGCTTGACCTGAAGCGAGTTGAACGCGTCGCCTTCCGCGATGCGGAATTCGCGGCGCACGACCTTGTCCTGGGTCAGCGTGTTGCCGTTGACGTCGATCCGCTCGACATAAACGCGCGGCGCCTCGGCGATGGTGAAGGTCAGGCCCATGGTGAGCTCTGACTTGTTGCGCGCATAGTCCGGGCGGACGTCGGCGAAGGCGTAACCGAAGGTGCCCAGCGTTTCGTTCAGCTTGTCGATCGTGTCTTCGACCTGCTTGGCATTGTACCAGTTGCCCTTCTGCATCGGCAGCTGCTGGGCGAGGCGTTCGCCGTCGAAGTCGCGCAGCTGGCTTTCGACCTTGACGTCGCCGAACTTGTAACGGTCCCCTTCCTCGACCACGTAGGTCAGGATGAAGTCCTTCTTGTCGGGCGTCAGCTCGGCCACCGCCGAAACGATGCGGAAGTCGGCATAGCCCTGGGTCAGGTAGAACTGGCGCAGCTTCTGCTGGTCGAAGGCCATGCGGTCCGGGTCATAGCTGGTGCCCGAGCTGAAGAAGCGGAACATCCGCGCCTGCTTGGTCACCATCTCATCGCGCAGTTCGCCGTCCGAGAACTTCTCGTTCCCCAGGATGTTGATCTGGCGGACCTTGGACTTGGGGCCTTCGGTGATTTCGAAGACGATATCGACGCGGTTCTGGTCGAGCATCACCATCTTGGGCTCGACGCTGGCGGCGAAGCGGCCCTGGCGCTTGTAGAGCTCGATGATCCGCGACACGTCGGCCCGGACCTTGGAACGGGTGAAGATCTGGCGCGGGGCGAGCTTGATTTCGGGGAGGATCTTGTCCTCCTTCAAGCGCTTGTTGCCTTCCAGCACGATGCGGTTGATGACCGGGTTTTCCTTCACCTCGATCGTGACCGCGCCGCCTTCGTTGCGGATCTGGACGTCGGCGAACAGTTCGGTCGCGAACAGGTCCTTCAGCGCCTGGTCGGCAGCCTGCTGGGTATAGGGCTGGCCGACCCGCAGCTTGATGTACGAACGGATCGTGTCCGGCTCGAGCCGCTGGGCGCCCGCCACCGTGATCGAGGAGATCACCGCCGGCACTTCGGGCGCGGGGGCCGGCGCCTCGACCGGGGCGGCGGCAGGAGCGGCCACCGGCTGGGTCGGCGCAGTCTGGGCCTGTGCAAGTGCCGGAAGGCCGGCCATGACCGTGCTGCCCATCAGGGCGGTGGCCAGGCGCAAGGCCCGGCGGGCATGGTCGTGGTTGTCCAGGGTCGGTCGGTTCATCGGCACGGTCGTTCCCGTAATTGGATGGTGCGAGGCGGTCACGCGGACAGGGCTCCCCTCACCTTTGCAGATATGACGCTGCCCTCTGCCCGATGCGTCCCCGCCAATCAAGCATAGTCACTGCGCCGTCACCAGTTTTCCCGGTCTCCCGAGGCCTCCGGCTGCCCCGTCATTTGCCCAGCGGCAGCAACGAGACGATGTCATTCAGGGTGACAAACAGCATCAGCGCCAGCACGAAGGCCAGGCCGGTGCGGAACGCCCACTCCTGACTGCGAAGACCCAGCGGACGGCGGCGGATCGCTTCCGCCGCGTAGATAGCCAGGTGCCCGCCGTCGAGGGTCGGGATTGGCAGGAGGTTGATGAATGCCAAGTTAATTGAGATCAGCGCTGCAAAGCCCACGAAATCCAGCCAACCGCGCTGCAGTTGCTCGCCCGAATACTTCGCGATCTTGAGCGGCCCGCCCATTTCATCGACCCCGCGCTCGCCGGTTACGATCTGCTTGAGGCCGATTGTCATGGTCCGCACTATTTCCATGCTCTGCCCGAAGCCGGTGGTCACCGCCTCGACCGGGCCGACCGGCACGAATTCCAGCCGGTTGGAGCGCACGCCCAGCAGGCCGCGCTTCATTTCGTTGCCGAATTCGTCCTTTTCGACCGAAACGGCCAGCTTGACCGGATAGGTCAGCCGCTGGCCGCCGCGCTCCACCTCCACCGAGACCGCTTTGCCGGGATAGATCATCACATTGGCGGCGATGTCGCGGAAGGATTCAATCTCTGTCCCGTCGATCGCGACGATCCGGTCACCCTCGCGCATGCCAGCCGCCTGGGCGACGGAACCCGGCGCAAACCCGCCGATCACCGAGGACGCCTGCGGCACCCCGTAGGCCATGTTGAAAGCGGCAAAGATCGCCACGGCCACGAACAGGTTCATCAGCGGCCCGGCCAGCACGATCAGCGAGCGTTGCCACAGCTTTGCGCCCTGGAAGGTGCCTTTCAGCTGTTCGGCATTGGCATCCGCGAGCGCCGGATCGGGCGAACTCATCGCGTCCATGTCGCCCGCGAACTGGACGTAGCCGCCCAGCGGCAGGGCGCACAGCTTCCAGCGGGTGCCGCGCTTGTCGGTCCAGCCGGCCAGCTCCTTGCCAAAGCCGATCGCAAAGGCATCGGCCCGCACCCCGAACATCCGGGCGACCAGATAGTGGCCAAGTTCGTGAAGCAGCACCAGCGGGCCAAGCACCAGCAGGAATGCGCCGATCATCATCAGGATCGAAGGGGACTGGATCAAGTCAGGCGGTCTCCAACACCGATCTGGCGCGCTGGCGCGCGCTGCGATCGAGCCATATCACATCGTCCAGCGAACGCGGAGGCGCCGCATCGTTGCTGCTGTCCAGCACATGGGCGACAGTATCCGCAATCCGGGTGAACGAAATCTGACCGGACAGGAATGCGGCCACCGCCACCTCGTTTGCCGCATTGAGCACCGCCGGGGCCGCCCCGCCCGCCTCCGCCGCCTCGCGGCACAGGCGGGTGGCGGGAAACCGCACCTCGTCCGGCGCCTGGAAGGTCAGGCTCCCTAGCGCTGCCAGATCGAGCGGGTCGCATGGGGTGTCCATCCGCTCGGGCCAGGCCAGACACGAGGCAATCGGCACCCGCATGTCCGAAGGCCCCAGCTGCGCCAACGTCGAACCATCGCGGTATTCGACCATCGAATGGACCACCGACTGCGGGTGAACGATGATCTTCAGCTTTTCGAGCCCGACCGGGAACAGGTGATGGGCCTCGATCAGTTCGAGGCCCTTGTTGAACATGGTGGCGGAATCGACGCTGATCTTCGCGCCCATCGACCAGTTGGGGTGCTTGACCGCCTGCTCCGGCGTGGCTGCGGCAAGTTGCTCATGCGTCCATTCGCGGAACGGGCCGCCGCTCGCAGTCAGGGTGATCGAGCGGACATGATCGTAGCTATTGCCTGCAAGGCACTGGAAAATTGCGTTATGCTCGCTGTCGGTCGGCAGCAGGGTGGCACCGTGGCGGGCGACGGCAGCGGTCATCACCTGACCGGCTGCGACCAGCGCTTCCTTGTTGGCGAGCGCGATCGTGCGGCCCTGCTCGATCGCGGCCATGGTCGGCGCAAGACCCGCACAGCCAACGATCGCGGCAACCGTCATGTCGGCAGGACGCTGAGCGGCTTCGACCAGCGCCGCCGCACCGCCCGCCGCCTCGATCCCGCTTCCGGCCAGCGCCTCGCGCAGGGCAGGCAGGGCCGCCTCGTCCGCGACGACCGCCAGCTCGGCGCCGAATTCGCGCGCCAGCACGGCAAGGTCAGCCGCGTTGCCGTTAGCGGTGAGCGCAACCACACGCCACTTCGCCTTCTCGCGCCGGATCAGGTCGAGAGTCGATGCGCCAATCGAACCAGTCGCGCCAAGCACAGTGATCGAGCGAACTGTCATGCCGCGAAGTGCAGCCCAGCGAAGGCCAGGATGCAAGTGACGAACGAAACGGCCAGAAGTCCGTCGAGCCGGTCGAACAGCCCGCCGTGGCCCGGGATCAACTTGCCGGAATCTTTCACTCCGGCGCGCCGCTTCATCCAGCTTTCGAAGAAGTCCCCGGCCTGCGCGACAATCGCTATGAGGGAACCGATCACGGCCGCAGCCACCAACATCTGTCCGGTGGTGTGTAAGGGATCGGACAGCAGCATGGCCCCGTGCGAATCCCGTTGCTCGACCAGGGCGACCGACAGCTTGAACAGACCGAACATGGCCAGCGATGCCCCTACGATCCCGCCGCCCAGCCCGGCCCAGGTCTTCGACGGACTGATCCTGGGCGCGATCTTGGGTCCGCCAATCGCTCGCCCCGCAAAGTAGGCCCCGATATCGGTGCAGACCACGCCGGCCACCATCGCCGAAAGGACCAGCCGCAGCCAACCGGCAACATCGTCCTGGACCGAGCCCAGCATCGCAATGAACCAGACCGCCAAGCCGATATAGACAATCCCGCCCAGCAGCCACGCCAAGCGCGCCGTCAGCCCCGCAGTGAATGCCAGCGCCAGCCGGCTCCATTCCCACAGCACCCCGGCGCCAATCAGCAGCGCAAAGGCAAAGAACACGGTGCCACCCAGCCACAGCGCCGTCCCCGCGACGGTGACCATGACCACCGCAGAGGCTGCCCGCACCCCAAGGTCGGACTTTTTCGCGGGAACTTCAGCGACCGCCATATCGCCGCTCCCTTTGCGCGAATTCGGCCAGCGCGGCCTCAAGGTGGGCCGGTGTGAAATCCGGCCAGAGCACGTCGGTGAAGATCATTTCGGCATAGGCCGCCTGCCACAGCAGGAAATTGGACAGCCGGATCTCGCCCGAAGTGCGGATCAGCAGGTCGAGCGGCGGCAATCCCGCAGTGTCGAGCTCGGCCTCGATGGTCTCAGGCGTGATCGGCCCCTTCGCGGCGGCCTTGGCGGCAGCGCGGGCGATCTCGTCCTGCGAACCGTAGTTGAGCGCGACCACCAGCGTCGTGCCGTTGTTTGCCGCCGTGCGCGCCAGCGCATCGTCCAGCAGCGCGACGATATCGGGAGCAAGGATGCCGTATTCGCCGATGATCCGCAGCCGGACGTTGTTGGCAACGAATTCCTCCAGATCGGCGAGGATATAGCGCTTGAGCAGCCCCATCAGGGCCGAGACCTCGTCCTCCGGGCGGCGCCAGTTCTCGGTCGAGAAGGCGTAGAGCGTCAGCGCTTCCAGCCCCATCTCGCGCGCCGCGCGGACCAGCCTGCGCACGGCCTCAACCCCGCGCTCGTGCCCAACCACGCGCGGCAGATGGCGCTTTTTGGCCCAGCGGCCATTGCCATCCATGATGATGGCGACGTGGCGGGCCTTGCTCATCGCACTCGCGCTCGCACTTCACTGGCCCGCCAATGGATCACTTGCCTAGGATTTCCTGTTCCTTCTGCGCCGCGATGGCGTCGGCTTCCTTGATCATCTCGTCGGTCAGCTTCTGCACCTCGGTCTCGCCGCGCTTGCGGTCGTCTTCCGAGATTTCCTTCTTGTTCTCGTCGGTCTTGAGGTTGTCCATCCCGTCGCGGCGGACGTTGCGGATCGCGACGCGGGCCTTTTCGGCATAGGAATGGGCGAGCTTGGCCAGTTCCTTGCGGCGTTCCTCGGTCAGGTCAGGGATCGGCAGGCGCAGGGTGTTGCCATCGTTGATCGGGTTGAGGCCGAGCCCCGCCGAGCGGATCGCCTTTTCCACCGGGGTCACGTTCGACTTGTCCCACACCTGCACGGTCAGCATCCGGGGCTCCGGCGCCGAGATCGTCGCGACCTGGACGATCGGCATGTGGCTGCCATAGACCTCGACCGTGATCGGTTCGAGCAGCGCCGTGTTGGCACGGCCCGTGCGAAGGCCGGACAGATCGTGCTTCAGCGATTCGACCGCGCCCTTCATCCGGCGCTCGAGATCGGCCTTGTCGTACTTGGCCATGGTTCAGGCTCCTTTCTGGACGACCGTCTGCACCCCCTCGCCCGCGAGAACCCGGGCAAGGTTGCCCTTCTCGCGGATCGAGAAGACGACGATCGGAATCGAATTGTCGCGGCACAGCGCCACGGCGGAGGCATCCATCACCTTCAGGTTGTCTGCCAGGACCGTGTCGTAATCGACGGTATCGTAACGCTTTGCCGACGGATTGGTCTTGGGATCGCTATCATAGACCCCATCAACGCTGGTGCCCTTGAGCAGCGCGTCGCAGCGCATCTCCGCCGCGCGCAGGGCCGCGCCGCTGTCGGTGGTGAAATAGGGGGCGCCGACACCGGCAGCAAAGATCACCACCCTGCCCTTTTCGAGATGCCGCTCGGCGCGGCGGCGGATCACCGGCTCGCACACCTTGTCCATCTCGATCGCGGACTGGACGCGGGTGGGGACGCCAAGCTGTTCCAGCGCGTTCTGCATGGCCAGCGCGTTCATCACCGTCGCCAGCATGCCCATGTAATCGGCCTGGGCGCGGTCCATCCCCTTGGCCGCCCCGGCCATGCCGCGGAAGATGTTGCCGCCACCGATGACCAAGCAGATTTCAAGGCCCGAATCCTTCGCCGCCTTCACCTCGCGCGCGAGTTCCGCGACGAATTCGGGGTCGATCCCGAACTGCTGGCCGCCCATCAGCACTTCGCCGGACAATTTCA
The DNA here is from genome assembly GCA_041912655.1 of Novosphingobium sp. Classification (GTDB taxonomy): domain Bacteria; phylum Pseudomonadota; class Alphaproteobacteria; order Sphingomonadales; family Sphingomonadaceae; genus Novosphingobium. Next base: position 48,382 of record JAYRMP010000009.1, read on the forward strand.
GCAGGATGCGCTTGTAGGCAGGCTGGCTCATGGATCGGGACATCGCTCTCGCAGGGGTTTGGGGGGCCTTATACCCAAGGGATAGCGATGCCAAGTGAGCGATTGGTGCAAGCCTTGGGGCCTGCCGGACCGCGACTGGCGTGTCGCATTGCGCCTCTCGTCTCAGTCGACCGTCACGCAGGCATGCCAGCTGGTATGCTTGATCCCGCGCGGCAGCGGCATCAGCAGATCGCGGCGGTAGCGCGAGCCAAACGCGATGTCGCTGACACTCATGCCGTGCCGGGCCACCAGTTGACGCAGGGTCCTGGGACAAAGCCAGCAGGTATGCTCGATGTTGTTTGGCACCTCGGTCGACATAATCGACTTGACGATATTGCGCCAATACCAGGGATTGGGAGTCGATATCAGGAGCGTCCCCCCCGGGCGCAGATGACGCTTGCAGCTGTTGAGGAACCCGGCAAAATCCTCGAGGTGCTCGATCAGGTCGCCCGCGACGATGCAATCGAACGTGCGGCCCAGATCAAAATTCTGGGCATCGCCGTGCACCACGTTGAAGCCTTTGGCGGCCAGCGCGCCGACCCCGTCCCGGCTCAGGTCCATGCCCGTGACCGAACGGGAACGCTCGACCAGCGCCTTGTGGATCCAGAACGGGCTCTTGTAGCTTTCGGGATCATGGCAGACACAGCCCAGATCCAGCACGTCGCGATCGGAAGCGTAGCGCAGGATATAGTCAATCTTGTGATCGCCGAACGCGATGCCCTCCCGGAAGTCGGCAGGGTTGGCCCGAATGCGATCGCCAACGATATTCTCGGGGTTGGTCACGAATTCGGACTGATGGGACGTCATATGACTCGGTCGCTTAATCGAGGGAAAACAATGGATATCCCGTAGATCAAGGCCCACGCAATTGATAGCTCGATGTGCATTCCGGGGAGTCGGCCCTGCCCCAAAACAAACGGGGGAGCACGCCGGTCCCGGCGTACTCCCCCTTATTTGATCCCGGATCGATACCGGACTGCGGGCTACTTTCGCTCAGTTCAGACCGGCAGCCGCCGCGACTTCCGCCGCGAAATCGGTTTCGGCCTTCTCGATGCCTTCACCCAGCTGGAAGCGGACGTAGTCCTTGAGCACGATCTTGGTGCCGGCGGCCTTGCCCGCCTGTTCCACGACCTGGGCAACCGGGGTCTTGTTGTCCATCACGAAGACCTGGCTGAGCAGCGCGTTGTCCTTGGCGAACTTCGCGACCGCGCCATCGACCATCTTGGCCTGGACTTCGGCGGGCTTGCCCGATTCAGCGGCCTTTTCGGCAGCGATCTTGCGTTCGCGCGCGATCATCTCGGCATCGAGATCGTCGGCGTTGAGCGCCAGCGGGAAGGCAGCGGCGATGTGCATCGCGATCTGCTTGCCCAGCGGCTCGAGCACGTCGGCACCGGCTTCGGATTCGAGCGCGACCAGCACGCCGATCTTGCCAAGCATCGGCGCGGCGGCGTTGTGCATGTAGGGCACGACGAGGCCGCTGGAGACCGAAACGGTCTTCATGCGGCGAACCTGCTGGTTCTCACCGATGGTGGCGACGTTGTTGGTCAGCTTGTCGGCAACGGTGCCGCCATCGGGATAGGCAGCGGCCTTCAGCGCCTCGATATCGTCCGAAGCAGCGCCCAGGGCGACTTCGGTGGTCTTGCGAACGAAGTCCTGGAACTGTTCGTTCTTGGCGACGAAGTCGGTTTCGGAGTTAACCTCGACCGCGACGCCCTTGGTCCCGGCAACGGCAACGCCGACCAGGCCTTCCGCAGCGGTGCGGCTGGACTTCTTCGCGACAGCAGCCAGGCCCTTGGCGCGCAGCAGGTCGACCGCGGCTTCCATGTCGCCGCCGGTTTCGTCCATCGCCTTCTTGCAGTCCATCATGCCGGCGCCGGTGCGCTCGCGCAGGTTCTTCACGTCAGTGGCAGTGTAAGCCATTGAACTGGTCCTTCTGAATGATCACGGGTGCCGGACGCATGCGCCCGGCACCCTGCAATGGTGTGACAACCGGGCCTCAGGCCTCGGTCGCGGCTTCCTCGGCCGGAACTTCGACCACGGCCTGCTCGACCGGAGCTTCTTCCATGGCGCCGATGTCGGCACCCGAATCGACCACGGCTTCGCGGTGACCCTTGGTCGCGGCCTGGGCGACGGCTTCGCAGTACAGGCGGATCGCGCGGCTGGCGTCATCGTTCGCCGGGATCGGGAAGGCGATGCCATCGGGCGAGACGTTCGAATCGAGGATCGCGACGACCGGGATACCCAGGACGTTGGCTTCCTTGATCGCCAGCTCTTCCTTGTTGGCGTCGATCACGAACATCACGTCGGGAATGCCGCTCATGTCGCGGATGCCGCCCAGCGACATTTCCAGCTTGTCCCGCTTGCGGGTGAGGTCCAGCACTTCCTTCTTGGTAAGGCCGGTAGTGTCGCCCGAAAGCTTTTCCTCAAGCGCCTTCATGTGCTTGATGCGGGTGCTGACGGTCTTCCAGTTGGTGAGCATGCCGCCCAGCCAGCGGTGGTTGACATAGTGCTGGCCGCACTGGCGCGCCGCCTGGGCGATCGGATCCTGCGCCTGACGCTTGGTGCCGACGAACAGGACCTTGCCGCCCGCACGGACGGTGGCATCGATAAAGTCGAGCGCGCGCGCGAACAGCGGCACGGTCTGCGACAGGTCGAGGATGTGGATGCCGTTGCGGGCGCCGAAGATGTACGGCTTCATCCGCGGGTTCCAGCGGTGGGTCTGGTGGCCGAAGTGCGCGCCGGCCTCGATCAATTGCTGCATGGTGACGACAGGAGCCGCCATAGGACTTTCCTTTCCGGTTTCACCTCTGGGAAGCTGGAACCGTGCGGAATAGCCCGCTGCGGCACCGGTATGTCAGTGCTTCCCATGTGGATTTGCCTGCGCGTCACGAACCACCGGTAACCGGCACTCCGCCCGCAGACCGCGCGCCCTTAGAGCAGGAAAGGCGCGGAATCCAGCCTTAATTGATGAGGTGTCTGCGCGGCCTCAGGTCACCCTGATTTTTTGCGCTTGACACATTAGAACAAATAGAGAACACAACGCTCATTGGAACGGAATGGGAACGATCTAGCTTATCCCGCCGCTGTCCACAAGGTTTTACACAGCCTCACCGCAGGCTGTCGCATAGGGGAATCGCACGATGCTTGGCTTCGCTCTCACCCTTTCCTTCGCCGCCAGCGCGCTGTTCGTGCTGGCCGTGATCGCCGTTGCGCTGCACCGTGCGGCCAGCCTCGCCCGGCCGCTCAAGGCAGCACTCGAGGCCTGCCCGCAGACGCGGGAAGTGCGATTTCGTATTGTCGAGACCGTGGTGGTGCGCGGCGGCGGCCAGGTTCTGGCCTTGCCGGTCAGGCAGCGCCGGGTTGCTCCGGCTGCGACGACCGGTCTGCGCGCTGCCGCTTGACCCGCCAGTACAGCACCACTCCAACCGGTAACAGCGCCAGGTAGACCACGCAGATCGCGACCAGCGTCCACCAGGGTTCGGTCAGCAGGGCAGCCCCAACCAGACCGAAGAAGGCGATTACCTCCAATCGCACATGGCGGCGCGGGCGCAGCTTGCCCCAGCTCAGCGTCGCGACGCTGGAGATCAGCAGGAAGGCCATGGCTGCCAGCCAGCCGCTGACAAGGAACGGATCGCGCAGCGGCTCGAGCCCCGAAACGAACCACAGGTACATCGGCAGGAACACCAGGCCTGCCCCGACGGGCGCGGGTACGCCGGTGAGGAATCCCGCTTCCTTGCGCGGTTCGTCTGCCATGTCGATGCGCGCGTTGAACCGCGCGAGCCGCAGCGCGCAGGCAATGGCGAAGGCCAGTGCCGCGAACCAGCCGAGGCGCGGCAGTTCCTGCAGCGACCAGAGATAGAGGATCAGCGCAGGCGCGACCCCGAACGAGACGTTGTCGGCCAGGCTGTCAAGCTCCGCGCCAAAGCGCGACTGCGCCTTGAGCAGCCTTGCGATACGGCCGTCGATCCCGTCGAGCATTCCGGCCAGGATCACGGCCAGCACGGCCTTTTCCCAATCACCGGAGATCGCGAAGCGGATCCCGGTCAGCCCCGCGCACAGCGCAGCGGCGGTGATGGCATTGGGGACCATCGAGCGCAGCGTCAGCCCACCGGGCAAACGCCCCCGCGCAACACGGTCCGCCTCGCCAGTCACTGGCTTACGCCCTCGATCAGCGACTGTTCACCGATTTCGGCCAGCACGGTTTCACCCGCCACGATCTTCTGCCCCATCAGCACCCGCGGTTCGGATCCGGCGGGCAGGTAGACATCTACCCGGCTGCCGAAACGGATCAGGCCGATGCGCTGTCCGGCGGCAAGCATGTCACCCGGCTTGACGAAGGGCACGATGCGCTTGGCGACCAGCCCGGCGATCTGGGTGAACCCGATCTTGAGGCCGTCGCCACGCTCGATAAGCAAGTGCTGGCGCTCGTTCTCTTCACTGGCCTTGTCCAGCCCGGCGTTCATGAACTTGCCCGGGATGTAAACCACGCGCCTGACGGTACCGCCGATCGGCGCACGGTTGATGTGGACATCGAACACGCTCATGAAAATGGAAATCCGCGTGACCACCGCCGGTTCCAGGCCCGGCGCGCCGGTGCCATCGTCCTGCACCAGTTCGCGCGGCGGTTCGACCTGCTGGATCAGTGTCACCATCCCGTCAGCAGGAGAAACGATGAACTTGTCGCCCTGTGGCGTGACCCGCAGCGGATCGCGAAAGAACGCCAGGATGCCCAGCGTCAGCGCACCCAGCGGCCAGGCGAGCGTTTCCCAGGCAAAAAACGCGGCCGCCCCGCAAGCAATCGCCGCCGCGATCGCGAACTTGTGAGATTCGGGGTGGATCGCGGGCCAGTGCCAACCGGCTTCGCCGCGGCCACGGTTGTCGAGAATTTCGCCGGCCATGTCAGGCGACCTTGCGCACGAAGACCGTGCCCGCCGAATAGCCCGCTCCAAACGAGCAGATCACGCCGGTATCACCGACCGCAAGGTCATCACTGTTGAGATGGAACGCGATGATCGAACCCGCGCTGGAAGTGTTGCCATAGGTATCAAGCACGGTCGGGCTTTCATCATCGTTGGCCTCATGCCCCAGCACGCGCTGGGCAATCAGGCGGTTCATTCCCTGGTTGGCCTGGTGGAGCCACAGCCGCCGCAGCGCGCCTTCGCCCAGGCCCAGGCGGGCTGCTTCTTCGGAAATCATCGCGGCAACCATCGGCACCACTTCCTTGAACACCTTGCGTCCTTCCTGGACGAACAACTTGTCCGGCGCGCCCACGGTTTCAGGCGTGGCGCAGTTGAGGAAGCCGAAGTTGTTGCGGATGTTGTTGGAAAACACCGTCTTCAGCCGGGTACCGACGATCTCCCAATGCGGGTGCGGCGCCATGTCCTTCGCCTCGACCAGCACGGCAGTCGCCACGTCACCAAAGATGAAGTGACTGTCGCGGTTGCGCATGTTGTTGTGGCCGGTGCAGATTTCCGGGCTGACCACCAGCACAGAACGGGCATTGCCGGCGCGGATGAAGTCGGCCGCGGTCTGGATTCCGAACGTCGCCGAAGAGCAGGCGACGTTCATGTCGAAGGCAAAGCCCGCGATCCCCAGCGCTTGCTGAATCTCGATCGCCATGGCGGGATAGGGCCGCTGCATGTTGGACGCGGCGCAGAGCACGGCATCGACGTCCTTGGCCTCGCGCCCGGCGCGGGCCAGCGCATCGCGGGCAGCGGCGACGCCGATTTCCGCCAGGACAGAAATTTCCTCATTCGGCCGCTCCGGCCAGCGCGGGGCCATGATCTCAGGATCGAGCAGCGGCGCCTTGCTCATCACGTAGCGCGATTTGATCCCGCTCGCCTTCTCGATGAATTCGGCGGAGCTGGGCTGAAGTTCAACGACAGTCCCCGCGGCGATTTCCGCGGCATGGGCCGCGTTGTGCCGCTCGACAAAGGCGTTGAAGCTTTCGACCAGTTCCTCGTTCGAGATCGAGTCTGGCGGGGTGTAGAGCCCGGTGGCGGAAATGACGGGAACGATTTCGGTCATGGCGTCGCGGTCTAGAGTGCCAAGCGGGCCGGGACAAGCAGGAAGCCGAGATCGGCGGAGGCAGGGTGGTGGCAGGGCTTGTACCGAACCACCTCATTAAGTGCTGTATTTTATAGATAAATAATGGATTTTCAGATATATTCTCCCACATTTCCTCCCACATAATGGGTTCCTTGCGACGTACAGTCGTTCGCCTTAGGCGTTTTATCTGACCTCAGAAGGTGCACAATCCATGTGACCGACCGGCTCAACCCGAGCGACAATCGCTGGTTCAACCCCTGAAAGAACGGTACGCGCTAGAGCCAGATCGTGGGACTTTTCGGCCATCAGATTTCAATGTCCTCAATGCCAGCTCTCAAGGGAGAGTTAGCGTCCGCGCTCGTGGTGTAATTTCCGGTGTAGGCGA
>JAYRMP010000010.1:0-54149 GCA_041912655.1 Novosphingobium sp.
GGCATGGCCGAACTCAACCAACCCATGATCGAGGAGGAAAATCAGCCCCTACACATCACCGCCAAAGCCGCCTGACGATGGCCCACGGCCACAGCCGAAATTACACCACCTTGACGGACGCGACCAATGGCGGACGCGGCAAGAAAACCTGTCACCCAGCTTCACGACCCGGTGGGGGGATATCCCTGCCGCCAAGATGGGGTAAGAGTGCCCTATGGACGCTGCCGATCCCGACCTCCCTGATGCTGCTGTCGAACACATCAGCCAGATGCTGACGCTAGCCAAGCGCAAGCATCAAGAGGCGATCGCCATGCTCGGCACACCTGATCCGAGCGCAGTTCCTCGACTGCGGGAGGTGCTTCGGTTACTTGAGGAGGTCGAACTGTTGGCCGACGACGCCTCGACCTACATCGAGACTGACGCGATGAAGGCGGCCCTCAAGGACCTGCACTTTCAGCAGGCCAGCGTTCAGATGGCGATCACCCAGCTTGAGCAGTTGAAGGTGCGGTCACCCTGGGCAACGCCTTGGCCATGGATCACGATCATGGCTCTCGCGCTGATCATCGCCCAAGCTTTTAGCTGATGCGGCGGTTGGAACCGGGTCGGACTTTGAGGTGAATCTCGGTTCTGACCGCAAAGAGCAGGTCCAAAAGGACAACCATTTTCAATGGGATAAAGCTCTACACCGAAACCGGTGTAGTCGAGAGCTTTGGAGAATATCGGCGGAGAGAGAGCATAGTAGGGGCATATCCGGCTGAACCCGGTGGAGAGCCCTTGGCCTATAACCCTTGAAACAAACGGGATTTTTCGCGCTCAACCCAAGGAATAGAACGATTCCAATAGGTTGAATGGCGGAGAGGGTGGGATTCGAACCCACGGTACGGTTGCCCGTACACCGCATTTCGAGTGCGGCGCATTCGACCTCTCTGCCACCTCTCCGCGAGATCGCCAGTGCCGCGTGAGCGGCGGTCTTGGTCGAAGAAGCGCGCGGTTAGCGGATGATGGGGGGCTTGCCAAGCCCTTTCCCCGCGAAATCGGGGGAACCATATCGCGCCGCCGTTGTTTCGCACCCGCACAAGCCCTATATTGGCCCTTATGGATCGCGCGAGCTTCTTTTCCGCCACGGCCGGACGCAAGGTCGATGCCCCGCTCCGCACCCGGGCGCGCTTCGGCATCGGCGATGTCGTGCGCCACCGCGTGTTCGATTTCCGCGGCGTGGTGTTCGATATCGACCCGGTCTTCGCCAACAGCGAGGAATGGTACGAGGCGATTCCGAAGGAAGTGCGCCCGCACCGCGAACAGCCGTTCTATCATCTGCTCGCCGAAAATGGCGAGGCAAGCTACGTCGCCTATGTCAGCCAGCAGAACCTGCTGGCGGATGCGGAAAGCGGCCCGGTGGACCACCCGAGCCTGGCCGAGCTGTTCGACGAGTTCGATGGCGCACGCTATCCGCTGCGCCGCTCGATGACGCACTGAGGGCGTTCAGCCGTTCACTTCCGCCAGCGCAGCACCAGCGACTGCGAGGCCGTTGCCATCAGTGTGCCATCCTGAGCAAACAGGCGCAGGTGGCCGTGGGCAAAGCCGCGGTCGGCGGCGCTCATCTGGATGTCGCACAGCACCCACTCGGTCGGCACAACGCGGCGCAGGCGCAACGTATTGTCGAGGCTGTTGCCGCCACCGTCGAGACCCAGCGCCACGCCGGCGCCGGTCGGCACGAAATCGCCGAGCAGCGCGAGCAGCGTCGAATCGACCGCCACGTCCTCACGCATGCGCATCCACATCTGCATCCGGCCTGACGGATCCGGCACGCCAAGACGCGGGGCGAGCGCCACGCTGCCCGGCGCGACGCGGATTTCCAGCCGCCGCATCAGTTCGCCCGCCTGATGGTCCCAGGCGGCCCACACCGTGCAGTCCTGTGGCGGCGGCATGACCGGAAGATCGAACCACTGGTGTTCCGGGCAGCCTGACCGCTCTCCCAGCGCGGCGGTGGCAGAGATGATCACCTCGTCCCCGCAGTGCAGGTTGATCACCGCCTGGGTAATGTTGTGGCCCTGCACCGGCAGGCGCACGTCGACTTCGAGCAGCGATCCGGGACGCGCGTAAGACAGGTACTGGGCGGTCGCCCAGATCAGTTCCCGCCCGGCAACCCGCTTCGCCGCCTCGACCGCGCTGGCGAGGCCCACGCCGCCGAACATGAAGACGTGTTCCTTCGGACCGACGCAGATCCCCGGGGTCACTTCCATGCGAAAGCGCATCGGATCAGCCGTAGGCTGAAGATCGAGCAGGGGCTGGGTCATGCCGTGGCTCAGCTCTTGAGCTTCCAGCCGCTGCGCAGCAGCGTGTAGAGCCCCAGCGCGACCACCAGATTGAGCGCGCCCAGCCCCAGGGCACCGTGCAGCACGGCGGTGTTGGTGGAGCCGATGTCGCTTTGCCCGAGGAAGCCGAAGCGGAAGCCCGAGATCACATAGAAGAACGGGTTGAGGCGGCTGATCGCCTGGAATGTGGGCGCCAGGTTGTCGATCACGTAGAACGTGCCCGAGAGCAGCGAGAGCGGAGCGATGACGAAATTGGTCACCGCGGCGTTATGATCGAACTTTTCCGCCCACAGCGAGGTCAGCAGACCGATCAGCGACAGCAGGATCGCGCCCATCAGGCCGAACCAGACCACCGCCCAGGGGTGCGCCATGCCAAGGTGGACGCCCGGCCACAGCAGCATCGCGCCGGCCAGCGCGAGGCCGACCAGCACCGCGCGGGTGACGGCGGCGGCGCACATCGCCAGCATCAGTTCGCCTTCGGACAGCGGCGGCATCAGGTAATCAATGATCGTCCCCTGGATCTTGCCGGCCAGGAAACTGAAGCTCGCATTGGCAAAGGCGTTCTGCATCATGCCCATCGCGATGAGTCCCGGCGCGATGAAGGTGGCGAAATTGACGCCCAGCACCATCCGCCCTTCCCGGCCCATCGCCACGGTGAAGATCACCAGGAACAGCAGGGTGGTGATCGCCGGGGCCCAGATCGTCTGGGTCTGCACCTTGAAAAAACGGCGCACTTCTTTCATATAGAGCGTCCACAGCCCCAGCCAGTTGACCTGGTGGATCACGGGCACTCCCTGGGCCGGAAAACCGCCTGACGCACCTTGACCGATCGGCAGGTGGGGCGGCGGCGCTGCGGATGCAGGAACAGGTTGATCGGACATGGTGTGGCGACTATCCGCACACCGGCCGCAAGGCAAGCGCGCGCCCACCTTTGGGCGTGTCAAGAAAGTGGAACACAGATGAGCTGGACCGACGAACGGATCGAAAAGCTGACCAAGATGTGGGAAGGCGGCGCCACCGCCAGCCAGATCGCCGACGTGCTTGGCGGGGTCAGCCGCAATGCCGTGATCGGCAAGGCGCACCGGCTAGGGCTGAAGGCCCGGCCCAGCCCGGTCAAGCCCAACGAAAAGGCCGAGGCGCCCGCGCCTGCGGCAAAGCCGGCCAAGCCCGCCGCCGAACCGGCCCAGCGCGCCGCACCTGCGCCGCGCCCGGTTGCCGCCGCGCCTGCCGCGGTCGTGCCACCGCGCGCGCCGGTCGCGGCTCCGCCAGCCGCTCCGCAGGCAGGCACCGCCCCTGCCGCGCCCCAGCCGCGAATCGTCTCGGTCGGTCCCGGCGGCTTTTTGCGCCAGGGCCCGGGTGATCAGCAGGCGCCGATCCCGCCCGCCCCGCCCCGCCGCCTGGTTCCGGCCAAGCCCAGCCCGGAAGTGGCCGACAAGACCAGCCTGCTGGACCTGAGCGACCGGATCTGCCGCTGGCCGATGGGCCACCCTGGCGAACCGGACTTTCATTTCTGCGGCGAGAAGGTGAACCCCGGGTTCCCCTATTGCGTAGAGCATTGCGGCCGCGCCTATCAGGCCCAGTTGCCGCGCGGCCATCGCCGCCCGACCCCGCCGATGCCGTTCGGCGGTCCCCGGGTTCGCTGAACGGGCGATTTTCGCAGGCACGGATAACCGAATGATGGCGCAGGCTTAAAAAGCTGCGCCATCATCCGTTAACCATGCCATGACCGCGCACGATCCTTCGCTCTCCCGCACCTCCGGCGGCCTGCTCGGCTGGCTTGGCCTCGGTGCCCGACGTGAGCCCGAACTCGATTCGCCCCCTGTCGAAGCCCAGCGCGACCGCCGCGACGGACCGCGCCAGCGCCAGCTGGAGGAAATCGGCTCGTTCCTGTCTTATCACCAGCTGGAAGTCAGCGCGAACACGCTGACCATCGCCTGGAACTACCTGTCAGGCGCCGATCCGCAGCTGGCCCGGCTGATCGACCGCCAGATGCAGGCCCGCAAGCCGGTGACGCTGGATTGGCTCGACGAAGTCCTGGCCCGCCCGGGCGAGGGCGACGAGATCGAGACCCTGACCAAGCTGATGCAGCGGCTTGAGGCAAGCATCGACGAATTCGGCAAGACCAGCCGCGATGCACACAAGGCAACGAGCGACTATCACTCCGCGCTGGAAGAGCACGTCAACGAGCTGGAACAGGTCACCCGCGCGGGCGAGGTCATTTCCGAACTGGCGACGATCGCCAAGGTCATGCTCAAGCGCACCCGCGGGATCGAACAGCAGATGTTGCGCAGCGAGGCCCAGACCCGGGCGCTCAAGCGGCGGCTCGACGAGGCCCGCCGCAGCGCCGAGGAAGACCACCTGACCGGCCTGCCCAACCGCCGCGCCTTCGACGCCCGCTTCGCCGACGAATTTCGCGACGCCCGCGCCGCCGCCGAAGCGTTGAGCGTGGCCTTCTGCGACATCGACCACTTCAAGCAGGTCAACGATACCCACGGTCACGATGCCGGGGACCGGGTGCTGAAGCTGGTCGCTGAATGCCTCGCGCGGATTTCGAACGATCGCTGCCACGTCGCGCGGCACGGGGGCGAGGAATTCGTCCTGCTGTTCCGCGATTGCACGGCCGAACAGGCGCTCGAGAAGCTAGACAAGCTGCGTCAGCAGCTGGCTGAACGGCGGCTGGTCAACCGCGCAACCGATGTACCGTTCGGGCAGATCACCTTTTCCGGCGGGATCGCGGATGTCTTTGCCTGCGGGGACCCGCGAACCGCGCTGAAGGCCGCCGACGCGGCGCTGTACCGGGCCAAGCAGGAAGGGCGCAACCGCATCCTGATTGCGGGCCCGGACGACGCCAAACCGGTGGCGCTCGCTGCCTGAACTCAGGCGGGGTTGAGCAGAAACACCACATAGCCGCGAAACAGCGGGTGGCGGCTGAGACCCGGCGGTTCGCGCCATTCGCCCCGTTCGACCAGCCCCACCTTCCACGGCACCGGCACCCGCTCCATTCGCGTCAGGTAATCGGCATAGCCCGGGATCGTAGCACGGCCCTGATAGGTCTGGATCACCAGTTCATCGACCACGCCGGCAAGGCTGCCCAGCTGGACCGTACCGTTGGCGCTCCAGTCGAGCAGGCCGGTGATCGACAGCCGCCAGCGCGGCGGCAGACGCCGGCGCAGCGCGGCGAGGAAAGCGGCATAGTCCGCCAGCCCGCGCGTCGCCGCGTCGAAATCGATCTGCAGGCCGGACACGCGGTTGCCCGATGCTTCCCAGCGTCCAAGTTCGGCGAACAGGCGGGCATAGACCCCCTCGCCCCAATCGAGTCGCTCGGCCCGCAGGGTCAGCCACAGCGCGGGACGGACACCCCTAGGCGGCTGAGGGCGCAGCACCGCGATCCGTGCGGGATCGTCCGCCCTCACCTCGCCCATCAGGACATAGACTTCCTGCGCCTTGGCCAGCCAGCCGGGTGCGCTCACCCCGGCCCACAGGAAGAATGCCCGGTAGTCGCGCGGATTGACCCGGCCGCCATCCTGCGGCGCGCAGGCGGCCGCCGCCAGCGCCCCGGCCAGGACCGCGCGGCGGCCTACCAGTAGACGCTGAGCTTCTTCGCCCACGGGCTGCCCGGATGGTCGCGCTTGAGCCGCTGGAACCAGCCGCGCCGGACCGGCAGCTCCACCCCTTCGCCGCCGCAGCTGTTGTTGCCAGCCGGGGCGTAGCAGCGCACCGAACGGTACAGCGCATAGGCCCGGTCGTTCGCAGCGGCAGCCTTGTCATCAATGATCGCGGCGTAGATCGCGGCGCGCGCCAGCGGCTCTCCCGGGAACTCGTTTGCCGCCCCGCCGAGGTTGCGCTTGTCGGGCCGCGCATCAAGCGTGTCGAAATCGTCGAAGCCGTTGCTGCGCAGGAAATCGCCCAGGCACAGCCGCGCCTTCACGTCCGCCGGTTTCGCCGCCAGCGCGCGCGCGGTCTGGACTAGTGCCGGACAGGGATAGCCATCGCTGACCCGGCCCGCGCGGAACAGGCCGACCGGGATCTCCTCCTGATTGGTGAACGACCACAGCCCGGCATCGACATTCGCCCCCGGGGCCACCCGCGCCACATCGCTGGCGAAAGCGGCATAGCGCCCGCGCGTCAGCTGCTTGTAGAGCAGGGTGAACAGGGCAATGTCGCGTTCGCGCGCGGGCCGCGCGGCATTGCCGGCCTCGGCGCGGAGCAGGTCTGGTCCGGCGGAATGCTGGAGCAACTGTTGCCGCACGTTGGTATCGCCGATCGGTGATCCCTTGGCGAAGACCTCGGCCAGCTTGCCATCGCGCTCGAGGCTCATGGCTAGACCCAGTTCCACCAGCGGGCGCTGGTGGAGCGGATCAGCTCCGCCCAGCAGTTCGCGCCAGAACCCGCTTTCATTGGGATCGTTGAGCTGCGCCAGCGCCATGCCGCGCAGCACTTGGCGGCTGAAGGACAGCGGACCATAGCGCGTCTGCCGCGCGTCGTCGGGCACCAGCTTCAGCACCGCGCGGTAATCGCCTGCCGCGTAATAGGCCTGGCTGGCCTGAAGGAACGAATAGAGCTCCGGATGGCCGGCAAAGACCGCCTGTTGGCCGGCCAGTTCATCAGCGGACAGCAGCTTGGCGGTCTGCACTTCCTCGCCGCTGTCGGGATCGACTTCCCACGAGCGCAGCGCCATCAGATCGAGCGTGGCGAGCAGCAGCGGGCTGGTGCTGGCCTGCTCCACGCCGTCGGTCATCAGCAGCTTGTTGTCGATTTCCTGGATCAGTTCGGCCGCAGCATCTTCCCCGGCGGGGACCGCGCCGAGCAGGCGATCGTATTCGCCCGACAGGCCTTTCAGGTCGCCTTCCAGCCACAGCACGCGGCGCAGCAGCCCGCGCGCCGAGGCGGCATAGCGGCCTTCGGGCCAGGCCTTGAGATAGGCGGCAAAGCCATCGCGCGCGGCGTTGGCCGCCGCCTTGTCGACCTTGGCCGGGCCATCGAAGCCGCCCCAGTCGTCAAAGGCCTTGTCCTGCGCGGCGTTGAGCGCGGCGCGGCCCACCATATAGCTGGCGGCCTCGCGCACCCACGGGTCGCTGGCGCGCGCCAGCGCGGTGAAGCCGGGCGCCGCCTCGACCCAGCGCGAGCCGTAGAAGGCATCGGCGGCCTTGAGATATCCAAGGAACTCGCGGCCGGCCGCGCTGGTCACCGCCGCGTCCGGCCAGGGGGTGAGATTTTCCGCCGAGGCGCAGGTTTCCTGCAAACGCCCGCGCGCGGCAGTCAGCGCGCTGCGCTCGGCCTGCCCCAACCCGCGGTTGGCGGCCAGCGCGGCCTCGAAGGCCGGGGCGCCCGCGCTCACGCTGTCGCAGCGCGATCCGGCATAGTCGCCCGCTTCCTCCCCTTCGGGCCGGGGATAAAAGGTCGAACGCAGGTAATCCCAATCGAAGAAGGTGCCGCCAAAGCCGAACTCGTCCCAGCCCGGCTTGGGCAGGGTGAGGCCTTTGGTGCCCGTGCCCTGCCGGTCGCGCAGCAGCAGCAGCAGATTGATCCGGGTGTCGTTGCCCGGCGAGAGCGCCGCCTTGCCCGAACAGCCGAGTTCGCGCACGTCGAGCCGCCATTCGGGATAGCAGGTCATGTCGGCGCTGGCCTGCAGGGCCGAAGGGATCGCCAGCGCGGCCAGGGCCGCAGCACCAAGCAGGGCAAGCTTCTTCATCGGGATGATCCTCGCATCGGGCAAAGGCGCGCGCCCGCATGATATGTTCCGCGCGCGCGGCCCGCTGGCAAGCAAAAAGGGGGCCGCCGCAGCAGCCCCCTTCGCAATTTTCCCGTGCGGGAGACGGTGTTTAGTCGTCACCCTTGAGGAAGGCCGGCAGGTGATCCGGATTGCCACCCTCTTCCCGGTCACGACGCGGGCCGCGATCGTCACGGTCACGGCGCGGACCACGATCACCGCCTTCGCGGCGCGGACCACGGTCGCCACGGGGACCACGGCGGTCGCCGCGATCACCACGGTCGCCGCGCGGCTCGCGCGGTTCGCGCGGAGGACGGGTGTCTTCCAGCTCGGCGCCGGTTTCCTGGTCAACGACGCGCATCGACAGGCGAACCTTGCCGCGCGGATCGATCTCGAGGACCTTGACCTTCACTTCCTGACCTTCGGAGACGACATCGGTCGGCTTCTCGACGCGCTCGTTGCGCATTTCCGAAACGTGGACCAGGCCGTCCTTGCCGCCCATGAAGTTCACGAAGGCGCCGAAGTCGACGATGGTGACGACCTTGCCGTTGTAGATCTTGCCCACTTCCGGTTCCTCGACGATGCCGAGAATCCAGTTCTTCGCGGCCTCGATCTGGGCGAGGTCGGACGAGGAGATCTTGATCACGCCCTCGTCGTCGATGTCCACCTTCGCGCCGGTTTCGGCGACGATCTCGCGGATCACCTTGCCGCCGGTGCCGATGACGTCGCGGATCTTCGACTTGTCGATCTGGATCGTCTCGATGCGCGGGGCATGGGCCGACAGTTCGGTGCGGGCAGAGCCCAGCGCCTTGGTCATCTCGCCCAGGATATGGGCGCGGCCGCCCTTCGCCTGGTTCAGCGCGGCTTCGAAGATTTCCTTCGTGATGCCGGCCACCTTGATGTCCATCTGCATCGTGGTGATGCCTTCGCTGGTGCCGGCCACCTTGAAGTCCATGTCGCCCAGGTGATCTTCGTCACCCAGGATGTCGGACAGCACGGTGAACTCGTCGCCTTCGAGGATGAGGCCCATCGCGATGCCCGAAACCGGACGCTTCAGCGGCACGCCCGCGTCCATCATCGCCAGCGCACCGCCGCAGACGGTGGCCATCGACGAGGAACCGTTGGACTCGGTGATGTCCGAGACCACGCGGATCGTGTAGGGGAACTCTTCCTTGCTGGGCAGCACCGCCTGCAGCGCGCGCCAGGCGAGCTTGCCGTG
Organism: Novosphingobium sp.; assembly: GCA_041912655.1. Taxonomy (GTDB): domain Bacteria; phylum Pseudomonadota; class Alphaproteobacteria; order Sphingomonadales; family Sphingomonadaceae; genus Novosphingobium. Next base: position 9,245 of record JAYRMP010000010.1, read on the forward strand.
GCCGGTGTCGCGGCGGCTGGGAGCGCCGAAACGACCAACTTCGCCAACCGAATAGGGCGGGAAGTTGTAGTGCAGCATGAAGCGCGAATAGGACAGGCCTTCCAGCCCGTCGATCATCTGCTCGCTGTCCTTGGTGCCCAGGGTGGTGGTGCAGATCGACTGCGTTTCACCGCGGGTGAACAGCGCCGAACCGTGGGTGCGCGGCAGGAAGCCGACCATCGATTCGATCGGGCGGACCTGATCGACCTTGCGACCGTCGATGCGGGTGCCATCCTTGAGGATCGCGCCGCGCACGATGTCGGCCTCGACCTTCTTCATGGTCTTGATCGCGACCATCTGGGTCTGCGCGTCTTCGCCTGAGAAGGCTTCCCTCGCCTTGTCGCGCGCGGCGTTGAGCGCGGCCGAGCGGGCCGACTTGTCGGTCAGCTTGTAGGCAGCGGCAACGTCCTTGCCGATCAGGTCCTTGAGGCGGGCCTTGATCGCCGAGTTGTCGCTGATCGCGATGTCCCAGGGATCCTTGGCGGCCTTCTCGGCCAGCTTGACGATCAGGTCGACGACCTTCTTGCACTCGTCATGCGCGAACATGACGGCGCCGAGCATGACCTCTTCCGAAAGCTCCTTGGCTTCGGATTCGACCATCATCACGGCATTGCCGGTGGCGGCGACGACGAGGTCCAGCTCGCCTTCGGCGATGGCCACGTCCTGCTTGGGGTTCAGCGTGTATTCGCCGTCCTTGTAGCCGACGCGCACCGCGCCGATCGGACCCATGAAAGGCACGCCCGAGATGGTCAGCGCAGCCGAGGCGGCGATCATCGCCAGTACGTCGGGTTCGGTCTCGCCGTCATAGCTCAGCACCTGGGCGATGACGTTGATCTCGTTGTAGAAGCCTTCGGGGAACAGCGGACGAACCGGACGGTCGATCAGGCGGGAAACCAGCGTTTCCTTTTCCGTCGCGCCGCGTTCGCGCTTGAAGAAGCCGCCCGGGATGCGCCCGGCGGCGAAGAACTTTTCCTGATAGTGAACGGTGAGCGGGAAGAAGTCCTGCCCTTCCTTCACGTTCTTGGCGGCGGTCACCGCACAGAGCACCACGGTCTCGCCGTGGGTGGCAAGCACCGCGCCGTCGGCCTGACGGGCAATGCGGCCGGTTTCCAGGGTGAGGGTCTTTCCGCCCCACTCCATCGATACGGTCTTTACGTCGAACATTTCGTTTCCTTCAGCCCGCAGGCCCTATTGCGTGCGGGTTTTTCTGCCGGGGATTCCGTCCCGGTCCGGTGTGGGGCGCTTGTGGCCCCGTGGCGCTCCCTGCCGAATTGCGTGGGAGGGCCGTGTTGCGGGTCGAATGGCCTCTGCCATCGCCCCAAAGCAAAAGCGGCCCGCTGGGGGCCGCTTCGCTTGATTACTTGCGCAGACCGAGCTTCGCGATGAGTGCGTTGTAGCGGTCCACGTCCTTGCGCTTGAGGTAGTCAAGCAGGCTGCGGCGCTTGTTGACCATCATCAGCAGGCCGCGGCGCGAGTGGTTGTCCTTGTGGTGGGCCTTGAAGTGTTCGGTCAGCGTCTGGATGCGCGAGGTGAGGATCGCGACCTGCACTTCCGGCGAACCGGTATCGCCAGCCTGGCGGGCGTTGGCGGTGATGATTTCCTGCTTCTTTTCGGGGCTAACCGACATTTCACTTACTCCGCGACATCCGGAAGGTTGAACCCCCTAACGACTGTGGCGTTCCCGCCCGAAAGCTCCATAAGCGCGACGGGAACAGTCCCGCATCGCGCCCAGTGCAGCCCGTCGTCATGGGGCAGTCCGCTCAGAACCCGGCCCTGTCGGACCATGCCTGCCTGCTGCGGACCGAGGTTGAGAGCCGGGATGTCGACCAGCCCTGCCTCCAGCGGCAAGAGTACGTTCTCAAGGGGCGCCCCCTTGCCGATTTCGTTGAGTTTGTCCAGCGAAATCGCCTGATCGAGCCCGAACGGCCCGGCCCGCAGGCGGCGCAGCAAGGTGACGTGGCCGACCGTGCCGAGCGTACGGGCGATATCGCGGGCGAGGCTGCGGATGTAGGTGCCCTTGGAAACGTGAGCGACGAGGGTGACTTCGTTCAGAAATCCGTTCGTGTCGAGCGAAGTCGAGACACCTGTGCTGGACGTGTCTCGACCATGCTCGACACGAATGGAGAGCGAGTGGATCGTCACGCTTCGCGACTTCAGTGCCACCGCCTCGCCTGCGCGGGCGAGGTCATAGGCACGCTCGCCATCGACCTTGATGGCAGAGTAGACCGGCGGGACCTGCTCGATCGGGCCAGTCAAGCGCGGCAGCACCGCCTCGATCGCTCCCAGCGTCGGGCGCACCTCGCTTTCCGCCACGACCTTGCCTTCCAGGTCGAGCGTATCCGTCTCAATCCCGAACTGCACGGTGAACGCATATTCCTTGCTGGCATCCAGCATCCGCCCGCACAGCTTGGTCGCCTCGCCCAGCGCGATCGGCAGGACGCCGCTCGCCAGCGGGTCGAGCGTGCCGCCGTGGCCGACCTTGACCTTGCCCAGCCCCGCCTCGCGGCAGACGCGCTTGACCGCGCCGACCGCCTGGGTGGAACCCAGCCCGACCGGCTTGTCGAGGATGATCCAGCCGTGGGGCATCACGCTCCGGCAATCGCGGCGGCGAGTTCCATGTAGCGCCCGGTCAGCCACTCGACCGGCGGGCCGACCAGCAAGCGCACCACGTTGAGACTGGGGAACGCCAGCGGCACCACCACCAGCAGCAGGATCATGATCAGCAGCGCCTTGCTGTGCAGCCCGGCATAGCGGCGCGCGACGGCGGGCGGCAGCAACCCCTCGACGATGTGGCCGCCATCGAACGGCGGGATCGGCAGCAGGTTGAACAGCGCCAGGAAGACGTTGATCGAGATGAACATCAGTAGGTTGGCGAAGAGGAAATTCTGCAGCAATCCGCCCTGCGCTTCCCCCTGCCCGACCGGCATCAGCAGGCCCAGCGCCACGGCGGCGAGTGCGGCCATGATCAGGTTGCTGCCCGGCCCGGCGGCGGCGACGATCATCATGTCGCGGCGTGGATTGCGCAGCCGCGCCTTGACCACCGGCACGGGCTTGGCCCAGCCGAACACCGGCCACCCGGCCAGCATCAGCATGCCGGGCAGAATCACCGTGCCGAAGGGATCGACGTGGCGGATCGGGTTGAGGCTGAGGCGGCCCAGTTCCGCGGCGGTCGGATCGCCCAGCGCGCGAGCCATCCAGCCGTGGGCGACTTCGTGAAAGACGATGGCGATGACCAGCGGCACGATCAGCGCGGCGGCCTGGAAAAGGGTTTCATTCATAGTCCAAGCCGCTCCCTGTCGCGTTCGACGACCGAAAAGATCGCGCTGTCACGCTCGTATCCGGTCCAGGTAATCATGTGGTTGCGCAGCACGCCTTCAAAGGTCGCGCCGATCTTGCGCGCGGCGGCCTGCGACCGTTCGTTGCGGGTGTCGATCGACAGGAACATGCGCTTTAGCCCGCAGGCGAAGCCGTGCGCCAGCATCAGCCGTTTCATTGCCCCGTTGACCGCCCCGCCGCGGTGGGCGGGCCGCAAGTAGGTGTTGCCGATCTCCGCCGTGCGCCAGTTGGCATCGGGATTGATCCAGCTGGTCATGCCCGCAAGCTCCCCGCCCACCAGCACCGCGAAAGGCAGGCGAGCGGGATTGGCCAGCAGGCCATCGAAACTGGCGTCGAAGTGGTCGGGATCATAGGAAAGCCCGTAGATCGGCCAGATCGCGAGGTCTTCGGCGCAGGCCTCGCGCAGCGCCTCGCGGTGCCGCTCTTCCAGTGGTTCCAGCCGGAGCGCGCCATCTTCCAGCGCCGTCAGCAGGCCAAGCGGATCGTCCTTCACCGGCCCAGCGCCTCGGTAAAGTGCTTGCGGCACAGCGCAACATAACGGTCGTTGCCGCCGATCTCGGTCTGGGCGCCCTGCTTCACCGCTGCGCCGTGCTGGTCGACCCGCAGGTTCATCGTCGACTTGCGGCCGCAGTGGCACACCGCCTTCAGCTCGACGAGCGAGTCCGCAATGCCCAGCAGCACCTTGGCCCCGGGGAACAGTTCGCCCTGGAAATCGGTGCGAAGGCCATAGCACAGCACCGGAATGTTCGCCTCGTCCGCCAGCCGCGCGAGTTGCCAGACCTGCGCTTCGGTGAGGAACTGCGCCTCATCGACCAGCACGCAGGCCAGCGGCTCGACGCGGGTAGCCGCCGTCACCCGTTCCCACAGGTCGGTGGCGCCATCGAAGCGGTGCGCCTCGGCGTGAAGGCCGATGCGGCTTTCGATCGCCTTGTCCCCGCCCCGGTCGTCCAGCGCGGCGGTCCACAGCATGGTCGCCATGCCGCGTTCACGGTAATTGAAATCGGCCTGCAGCAGCGTGGTCGATTTGCCCGCGTTCATGCTGGCGTAGTAGAAATAGAGCTTGGCCATGCGGCCTGCTTAATCGTCCTTGAGGTCGCGCGCCACCTTGGGATCGCTGAGCAGCGCATCGATCCGGCTGGCCTCGTCAAAGCTCTCGTCCGGCATGAAGCGGATTTTCGCCGCGTATTTCAGCCGCAGCCGCCCGGCGACTTCCTTCTGGAAGAAGGCGGTGTTGGTGCGCAGCGCTTTCAGCACCAGGTCCTCGTCCGCGCCCAGCAGCGGCTTCACATAGACAGCCGCATGGCGCAGGTCCGGGCTCATCCGCACTTCGGTGACGCTGACCGAATGGGCGGTCAGCACATCGTCATGGACTTCCTGGCGCATCAGCAGTTCGGAAATCACGTGGCGCACCTGTTCGCCCACCTTGAGCAGGCGGACGGAGCGGGTTTCGGGCGTGGCTTGCTGGCGGGACATCAGGCGGCCTTTCCGGGCACCGGCGTCGGGATCGCAGTGGATGTGGCGCGGGCGTAGAGCGTCTTCAAGTCCACGCTCCACAGTTCGCCTTCAAGGAACACTGCGCGGCGCCCCCGGCGGATCACCCGGCCCTTGCCCAGCAGCGGCCCGGCGGGGATCAGCTTGAGCAGGGTCATCGCGATCTCGAGGTTGAGCGGAGCCTCTGCCCCGCCGGTCGCCTCGACATGGGCCCAGCCCATCGCCTCGTCCAGGAAGCCGCAAACCAGCCCGCCCTGCACCCCGCCGCGACCGGTGATGAAGCACTCGGGCGCGACGAAACGCAGGGTGATGGTCTCGGTCGTCGGGTCGAAGTCGACGAACTCCGCACCCATCAGTTCGACGTGCGGAGGACGGCTGGTCATGTCCCGCATTACAGCGTCCGTTCGCGTTCCTCGACCTCGAAGACTTCAAGGTGATCGCCCGGACGGATGTCGTTCGTATCCTGCAGGACCACGCCGCATTCGAGGCCGGCGCGGACTTCGGGGACGTCGTCCTTGAAGCGGCGCAGCGAGGCGATGGTGGTCTGCGAGACGATGACGTCATTGCGGGTAAGACGGGCGCTGATGCCCTTCTTGATGTAGCCTTCGACGACCAGCAGGCCGGCGGCCTTGTCGCGCTTGCCGGCCGGGAACACTTCCTTAACCTCGGCGCGGCCGACCACGTGCTCGATCCGCTCCGGCCCCCAGATGCCGGCCATTTCCTTGGCGACGTCTTCGGTGAGGTGATAGATCACGTCGAAGTACTTCAGCCGCACCTTCTGGCGCTCGATCAGCTCGCGCGCCTTGGCGTTGGGACGGACGTTGAAGCCGATGATCGGCGCGCCGGACGCCTGGGCAAGGCTGACGTCGCTTTCGGTGATCGCACCGACGCCCGATTGCAGGACGCGGACCTTGATCTCGTCGTTCGACAGGCGGTTGAGCGCGTTGATGATCGCCTCGGTCGAACCCTGCACGTCGGCACGGATCACCACCGGATATTCGATCACCGCCTGCTTGGCCGACAGCGCCGAGAACATGTTCTCGAGGCTGGTCGGGGCAGAGGCGGTGCGCTTGGCGGTGGCGCGTTCCTGGCGGAAGGCGGCAACTTCGCGGGCGCGGGCTTCGCTTTCGACCACGGTCAGCGTGTCACCGGCCATCGGCACGCCGCCGATGCCGAGCACTTCGACCGGCAGCGCGGGCGGCGCGGCCTTCACCTGGCGGCCCTTGTCGTCGAGCATGGCGCGGACGCGGCCCGACTGGGTGCCGACCACGAGGATATCGCCGACCTTCAGCGTGCCGCGCGTGATCAGCACGGTCGCCAGCGGACCCTTGCCCTTGTCGAGCTTGGCCTCGACCACGGTCGCCTCGGCGGCGCGGTCGGGGTTGGCCTTGAGCTCCATCAGTTCGGCCTGGAGCAGGATCTTCTCGATCAGGTTGTCCAGCCCCGCGCCGCTCTTGGCCGAAACCTCGACGTCCTGAACGTCGCCCGACATCGCCTCGACGACGACTTCGTGCTCGAGCAGGCGCTCGCGGATGCGCTGGGGATTGAACTCGGGCTTGTCGGCCTTGGTGATCGCCACGATCATCGGCACGCCGGCGGCGCGCGTGTGGCGGATCGCCTCGATCGTCTGCGGCATGATCCCGTCGTCACCGGCCACGACCAGCACCACGATATCCGTCACGTTGGCGCCGCGCTGGCGCATTTCGGTGAAGGCTTCGTGGCCCGGGGTATCGAGGAAGGTGATCAGGTCGCCGCCCTTGGTCTTGATCTGGTAGGCGCCGATATGCTGGGTGATCCCGCCAGCCTCGCCGCGCACCACGTCGGTGCCGCGCAGCGCGTCGAGCAGGCTGGTCTTGCCGTGATCGACGTGACCCATGATGGTGACCACCGGCGGGCGCGCCTTGAGCGTTTCGGGCGCATCGACGTCCTCGGCGGTGTCGATGTCGACGTCGCTTTCCGACACGCGCTGGATGTTGTGGCCGAACTCCTCGACCAGCAGTTCGGCGGTGTCCTGGTCGATCGTCTGGTTGACGGTGACCATCATGCCCATCTTGAACAGCGCCTTGACCAGGTCCGCGCCCTTTTCGGCCATGCGGTTGGCCAGTTCCTGCACCGTGATCGCCTCTGGCACCACCACGTCGCGGACCTGCTTCTCGCGCGGCTGGCTCTGCCCGGCGAAGTGGGCACGGCGTTCCTTTTCACGCGCGCGCTTGAGCGCGGCGAGGCTGCGGGCGCGGGCGCCCTCGTCCTCGTTGAGCGCCTTCGATACGGTCAGCTTGCCGGCATGGCGGCGCTGGTCGCCGGCCTTGTCGCGCTGCGGATGAGCGGGCTTCTTGGCCGCAGGTTCGGGGCGCTTGGGCGCGGCGACGGGGGTGAAGCGGCGCGGCGCGGGGGCTTCCGCCCGCGCTTCAGCGGCCGGAGCCTCGGCAGCAGGCTCCTCGACGGCAGCCGGTTCGGCTTCGACCGGAGCGGGCGCAGCCTCGGCGGCAGCAGCGGCAGCAGCGGCCTCTTCGGCGGCCTTGCGGTTTTCCTCGGCGCGGCGGCGCTCTTCCTCGATCGCGCGCTGGCGTTCTTCCTGCTCGCGGCGGGTCTGTTCTTCCAGCACGGCAAGGCGGGCTTCCTCGGCCTCGCGCTGAAGACGGGCAACGCGTTCCTGCGGAGTTTCACCGGCAGGCGCAGCCGGGCGCGGGGCCGGAGCGGCAGGCTTGGGCGCAGGCGCGGCAACCGGGGCGGGCGCCGGAGCGGGCGCGGCCTCGGGCACGGCGGCCTCGGGCGAACCGGGCTTGCCGATCAGCTTGCGGCGCTTCACCTCGACCACCACCTTGTTGGTGCGGCCGTGGCTGAAGGTCTGCTTGACCTCGCCCGCTTCGACCGAACGCTTCAGCCCCAGCGGCTTGCGGCCCAGCGTCGGTTTGTTTTCGCTATCGCTCATGCTCAAATACGCCCTTCAAGTCTCAATTCGTCGTCGCAGGCGCTGCCCCGGCCCCATCGGCCGCCGCATCGCCATCATCAGTACCGGTCGTTTCGGCCTGCCCCAGGTAGCGCAGCAGGCGCCGGAGCGGGATTTCCAGCCTTTGGGCCGCTGCCGGATCGGTCAGCGCCAGGTGGACGACGTTATCCCGGCCCAATGCCACAGACAGCGCCGCCCGGTCCAGTGGCAAGGTGACCCCTGCCAACCCGGTTCCTTCCTCGTCCTCGCCCACGCGCCAGGCCTGGTCGAGCTTGCGCGAGCCGTCGGCGCTGGCATCAGCCGCATGGGCCAGCCAGGCCACGGCCCCGCCGCGCGCATGCTCGGCAATCCGGTCGGAGCCGAGCAGCAGCTTGCCACTTTTCATTTCCAGCCCCAGCCGGTCGGTGAAGGCGCGGCGCAGCGCGGCCTCGATCCGCTCGGGCAGGTCGTCGGGAATGGTCAGCGATGCGCCCTTGAACGCTCTCGCCAGCGCGCCCTTGAGCTTGCCCTTGGCCAGCGCCGTTTCCAGCTCGGCGCGGGAAACGCCGATCCACGCGCCGCGACCCGGAGCCCGCGCCAGGGCGTCGGGCAGAACATCGCCATCGGGCGAAACCGCCAGCCGGACGAGGTCGTCACGCGCGCCGTGGCTGCCGGAAAGGATGCACTTCCTTTCCGGGCCGTCAGCCTCGGGGATGTCGGAGCCTAGGCGCTCATTGTGAGGAATCCGCATCGGCGGCCTCCTCGCTGGGTTCGTCCTCGAACCAGTGGGCGCGGGCAGCCATGATGATCTCGTTGCCCTGCTCTTCGCTGAGGCCGTATTCGCCCAGCACCCCGCCCTTGTCCTGCTCGCGTTCGCTGCGGCGGGCCGGGGCGGAATTGTCACGGCGGCGCTGTTCGGCGCGCTTCTTGGCGATCAGTTCGTCGGTGGCAAGGTCGGCCAGATCGTCGAGCGTCTTGATTCCGGCCTTGCCCAGCGTGACGAGCATCGCCTCGGTCAGGTGGGGCAGTTCGGCCAGCGCGTCCTCGACGCCGAGGGCGCGGCGGGCTTCGCGGCTGGCTTCCTCGCGGCGCTCCAGCGCTTCGACGGCGCGGCTCTGCAGCTCTTCGGCCAGTTCCTCGTCGAAGCCTTCGATCGTCGCCAGTTCGGCGAGTTCGATATAGGCGACTTCCTCCAGCTCGCTGAAGCCTTCGGCGACCAGCAGCTGCGACAGGGTTTCGTCGACGTCGAGCTCTTCCTCGAACATCTTCGAACGCTCGGCGAATTCCTTCTGGCGCTTCTCCGACGCTTCCTGATCGGTCATGATGTCGATCTGCGAACCGGTCAGCTGGCTGGCAAGGCGCACGTTCTGGCCGCGACGGCCGATGGCAAGGCTCAGCTGGTCGTCCGGCACCACCACTTCGATCCGGCTTTCCTCCTCGTCGATCACGACGCGGCTGACGGTCGCCGGCTGGAGCGCGTTGACCACGAAGGTCGCGGTGTCCTCGCTCCAGGGGATGATGTCGATCTTTTCGCCCTGCAGTTCCTGGACCACCGCCTGAACGCGGCTGCCCTTCATGCCGACGCAGGCGCCGACCGGGTCGATGCTCGAATCGCGGCTGATCACGCCGATCTTGGCGCGGCTGCCCGGATCGCGGGCGGCGGCCTTGATGGTGATGATGCCGTCGTAGATTTCCGGCACTTCCTGCGCGAACAGCTTCTTCATGAATTCGGGGTGCGCGCGGCTGAGGAAGATCTGCGGCCCGCGGTTCTGGCGCTCGACCTTGAGGATCAGCGCACGCACGCGCTCACCCACGCGGGCAACCTCGCGCGGGATCTGCTGGTCGCGGCGAATCACGCCTTCGGCGCGGCCAAGGTTGACGATCACGTGGCCGAATTCTACCGACTTGATCACGCCGGTGACGACTTCGCCGGCGCGGTCCTTGAATTCCTCGTACTGGCGGTCACGCTCGGCATCGCGGACCTTCTGGAAGATCACCTGCTTGGCCGACTGCGCGTCGATCCGGCCCAGGTCCACCGGCGGCAGCGGATCGACGATGAAGTCGCCCAGCTTGGCATTGGCGTCCAGCTTCTGCGCGGCCTTGAGATCGACCTGCTTGAAATAGTCCTCGACCACCTCGACCACTTCGACGACGCGCCACAGGCGCAGGTCGCCAGTGCGCGGATCGAGCTTGGCCCGGATATCGTTTTCCGCGCCATAGCGGTTGCGCGCGGACTTCTGGATCGCCTCTTCCATCGCCTCGATGACGATCGACTTGTCGATCATCTTCTCGGTCGCGACGGAGTTCGCGATGGCGAGCAGTTCGGCGCGGTTGGCGGAAATCGGACTGGCCATAATCAGTCTTCCTGTTCTTCGAGAATTTCATCGGCCCCGCTGGTGTCGAGCGGGCGGGTAGCGGCAATCAGCTTGTCGGTGAGGACCAGCTTGGCGGAATGGACGTCGGACAGCGGGAACGAGACCCGGCCCGACTTCTTGTCTTCAAGGACAACCGTATCACCTTCGAGACCGACGAGGTCGCCCTGCAGCGACTTGCGGTTGCCCTCGATAGGGCTCGCCAGCTGGATGCGGGCTTCGTGGCCCGCCCAGTTGACGTAATCCTTGGGCCGGGTCAGCGGCCGGTCGATGCCGGGAGAAGAAACCTCCAGCCGGTAGGCATCGGCGATCAGCACCTCGCCCGCTTCCTCCAGCGCGTCGATCGCGTCGGACACGCGGTGCGACAGCGCGGCGCAATCCTCGATCACCAGCTGTCCGGTCTCGGGCCGCTCGGCCATGATCTGGAGAGTGAATTCCTCAGCATCGGAGAGCGGGCCGATTTCTCCGCCCTTGAAATAGCGCACGCGCACGAGATCGAAGCCAAGGGCCTTTGCCTCCGGCTCGACGATTTCGATGATGCGCGCGATGTCCGCCATTCAAACTCCTGTGGCCCGAACCATATGCAACGCCGATTGGCGCCGGCCCCCTTCGGCGCCAGCCCCTCCGTTGCGTCACAATGTCGGGATGAGCGCTAAATAGGCGCGCGCCCTCAGGTATGCAAGTCCAAGTTTTGCCCGGACCGACGTCTGCGGGCGAGGATCAGGGCCGGCAGTACTCTTCGGCCAGCCGGTCCAGCTCATCGAGCCGCGCCGCGTCCTGGTCCGTCGTCTCCCGATCGATCGCGTTATTCCGGGCGCTTTCCGCCAGGCGGGTCACCTCTGCGCATTGTTCGCTGCGGACCTTGGCCTGGCTTGCGGCCATCTGCTGATTGAGGCTTTGCCCGCCGAGCCCGGGATTTGGCTCGTCCATGAGGTTTTCCACATTGCGCGGAGCCGAGACACTGTATGCGACGACGGCCGCGATCCAGGCTACGGCGAGCGCGCCGACAATCTTCTTGATAAACTTCATTGCTCGCCCCTTGCACCAAGTCCCGGTAAAATAGGGCAAAACTGGTTAAGGCGGAGTTACGGCTGCTCGCCCAGGCCGTGCTTCCTGATGCAGTGGCGCAACTGATCGTAACTGAGGCCAAGCGCTTTCGCGGTCTGGCGCTGGTTGAAGCGGTTCCTGCCAAGATGATGCTCGACGATCGCCTTTTCGTGGGCATCGACCGCAGCGCGCAGATCGGTGATTGCATCGAAATCCACCCGCTGTGGCAGCGTCGGAGCCGGCGCGGGGGAACTTTCCGTTTGCGGGCGCGGCATTGGCGCGGGCTTCCACGGGCTTTCGAAGGGGTCGAACTGGATGTGGCCGACCGGCTGGGTCCAGTCATCCCAGCGATAGACCGCGCGCTCGATCACGTTCCTGAGCTCGCGCACGTTTCCAGGCCACTGGTGCTCTTCCAGCGCCCGCAGTGCGGTATCGGAAAACCCGGGCCAGGTTTCCCAGTGCAGCTCGGTCGCCATGCGCCGCCCGAAATAGTCCGCCAACACCTGGACGTCCCCTTCGCGCACGCGCAGCGGCGGCAGGGTGATTACCTCGAAGCTCAGCCGGTCGAGCAGGTCGGCGCGGAACCGGCCCTGCTCGGCCATGCGCGGCAGGTCCTCGTTGGTGGCGGCGACGATCCGCACGTCGACCCGGATCGGACGCGAGGAACCGATCCGCGTTACCTCGCCATATTCGACCGCGCGCAGCAGGCGCTCCTGCGCCCCCATCGACAGCGTTGCCAGTTCGTCGAGGAACAACGTGCCTTTGTCGGCTTCCTCGAACCTTCCGCTGCGCGCTCTGGTAGCTCCGGTGAAGGCACCCGCTTCATGACCGAACAGTTCCGCCTCGATCAGCGTCTCAGGCAAGGCCGCGCAGTTCAGCGTGACCAGCGGCTCGCCCCAGCGCGGGGAGAGACGGTGGAGGCGCTCGGCGACCAGCTCCTTGCCGGTCCCGCGCTCGCCGATCACCAGCACCGGGCGGCGCATCGGCGCGGCGCGGCTGGCGCGCTCCACCGCGTCGAGAAAGGCGCCGGACTGGCCGAGGAACTGGACGTCGCGATCCATACCCAACTTGTAGCGGATTTTCCCAAGGACAGGCAAGAATTCCCACATGTCGTTCGTCGAATGATGCACGAAGTGGCAGGAATCCGCCGTTCACGCAGTTTGGCACGGCGTTTGCGAAACACCCGACAAACGCTCTGCAACGAGGCATACCATGTTCACCAAGCCCTTCTCCCGCTTCACCCTGCTCGACAAGGCGGTCGCCCTTTCGGTTGGCGCCATGCTGGCGATGAACGTCATCGTGCTGGCCCAGCAGGTCCAGTCCGCGCCGGATCTGGCCGCGGCCACCTCGCCCGCGCCGACCGCGCAGCAGGCCTGAGCCGCGATGATCCGCGACCCCCTCAACCCCCTTGGGCCGGAACGCTCCGGAACCCCCTCAGGCGGACCCCAGTCCCCCCGCCTCACGGGCGTTCCGGCCCAGACCCGCGCGGATGGTTCCGCGCCCCGGGGCTCCCGCTTCGACGCGGAGGTCGAACGCCTCCGCCGCAATCCCGAAACCGCATCGCAGAATACCGGAGTTCCCCTGATGGGCATTTTCTCGCGCACCCGTGACATCATCGCTGCCAACTTCAACGACCTGCTCGACAAGGCGGACGACCCGGCGAAGATGATCCGGATGATCATCCTCGAGATGGAGGAAACGCTGGTCGAAGTGCGCGCCAGCGCCGCGCGGACCATTGCCGACCAGAAGGAAATGCACCGCCACACCGTCAAGCTCGACCGGCTCCAGGCCGACTGGGCCGACAAGGCCCAGCTGGCCCTGTCGAAGGACCGCGAGGACCTGGCCCGCGCCGCGCTGGTCGAAAAGAAGAAGGCCGCCGACATGGCCGAGCAGCTGAAGGCCGAGATCACGGTGCTGGACGATGCGCTGCGCGCCTACGAACTCGACATCGAGAAGCTGCAGAACCGCCTGCGCGAAGCCCGCAGCCGCCAGAGCGCAATCGCCGCTCGGCTGGAAAGCGCGGAGAACCGCGTCAAGCTGCGCACGCTGCTTGCCAGCGAGCGGGTGGACGAGGCGATGGCCCGCTTCGACCAGCTGGAACGCCGCGTCGACTATGCCGAGGGCCGCGCCGACGCGCTGAGCCTGGCCGATGGCAGCGCCAAGCCGAGCCTGGCAGACGAGATCGCCGCGCTCGCCGGCCAGGACAAGATCGACGAGGAACTCGAAGCCATGAAGCGCGCGCTGAGCGCTGACAAGCAGCAGGAGGGCTGATCCGATGGAAGACGTGCTCGTACCCCTGTTCGGCATCGGCGGCATCTTCATCGGGCTGCCCTGGCTGATCCTGCACTATGTCACCAAGTGGAAGACCGCCGCGACCCTGACCACCGACGACGAGGCCCTGCTGGACGAACTTTACCAGCTGGCCCGCCGGCTCGAGGACCGGCTGGAAACGGTCGAGCGGCTGGTTTCCACCGAACATCCCGATTTCCGGCCGGCCCGGATCGGCCATGAACAGCAGATCGCCCAGAGCGGAGCCGATCTCGCCGCCTTCGAATCCATGCTTGCCAAGAGGGGACCCCGCCAATGAACAGCCCGCGCACCTCGTTCTATCGCGACAAGAAGAACGCCAAGTTCATGGGGGTCTGTTCGGGGATCGCCGACTACACCGGGGTCAACGCGTTGTGGGTCCGCCTGGGCTTCGTCATGGGCCTGTTCATGACCTCGGGCTTCCTACTGCTGCCTTACCTGGCGGTCGGCCTGCTCGCCAACAAGAAGCCGCTGCACCTCTACGTCGACCGGCAGGAACAGCAGTACTGGCAGCGCGTGCGGCAGAGCCCGGCCCGCACCGCCCGTGAAGTGCGCTCGCAGTTCCGCGACATCGACCGGCGTCTCGCCGAACTTGAAACCTATTACGTCACCAGCAATCCGCGCCTGTCCGCCGAAATCGAGCGACTGCGCTGAGAACCCGCCTCACGGGGAGGAAATACCATGGAAATCTTTGCCCTGCTGGTGCCGCTCGCACCGTTCCTGATGGTCTGCTTCATCGTCTGGACCAAGCACCAGCGCAAGATGGCCGAACTGCAGATCAAGGCCACCGCCGAAACCGCCGCGCAGTACGCCAGCCACACCACCGAACTGGAAGAGCGGGTGCGGGTGCTGGAACGCATCGTCACCGACCGCGGCTATGACGTCGCCACCCAGATCGAGGCGTTGCGCGATGCCCGCAAGGTCGATGCGCTGCTCGAATCCCGCGAAAAGGACCTGCGGCCGTGAACTGGGGCAGCCCCGAATTCGTGATCGCCATCATCGCCATTTCCACTGGCGGCTGGCTGATCAACAACTGGATCCGCGCCCGCCACGGCTATGCCCTGGAAGACGAATGGGGCGGCAAGACCGCTCCGCGAGCCGCCGATGCCGCCCGCGCGCTCCAGGCGGAGAACGCGGAACTGCGCGAACAGGTGGCCCACTTCGCCGACCGGGTGAAGGTGCTGGAACGCATCGTCACCGACAAGGGCACCATGATCGCCGCCGAGATCGAGGCACTGCGTGACACCCCGACCAAGGAAACCAGCCGATGAGCCCCGACATGCTTGAAGCCCTGGCCCCCGCCGCCTCGATCCTTGGCGCGATCGGCGTGGGCGGCTGGGTGATCACCACCTGGATGCGGGTGAAGCACGGCTACCCGCTGGAAAATTCGTGGGGCAAGGCGGTCTATCCGCGCACCAGCTCCGAAGAGGCCGAGCGGATCAAGCTGCTCAGCCAGGAAAACGCCCAGCTGCGCGCCGAACTCGGTTCGATCAAGGACCGGCTCGGCAATGTCGAGCGGATCGTCACCGACAGCGGCTATCACCTGACCCAGCAGATCGACGCGCTGCGCGAACTGCCCCGAAACTGAAAAACGCAACCAGTTCAATCCAACCGACTGCACTTCGACCGAGGGAGAACCCGCAATGCCCAGCGACATCCTCGTCACCGCCAGCACCTCGCTGCTTGGCCTCGCCATCGTCGCGGTTGCCGCGCTGCGCGGCTGGCAGGGCTGGCTGACGCTCAAGACCCGCGAACTGGAAAGCCGCCAGCCGGAACTGGATTCCGGCGCCGGGGCCGGAATGGCCCGGATCGAGATCGCCGACCTCAAGGAACGCATCCGCAAGCTGGAAGCCATCGCCGCCGGGGTGGATTTGTAAGCCTCATCCGGTTAGGGCCGCGCCATGCGCAGCCTCGACGACATCCGCGAAGAGTACGAATTCCTTGAGAGCGACGAACGCTATCGCCTGCTGATCGAACTGGGCCGCGAGCTTGAGCCGATGCCCGATGCGCTGAAGACCGATGCCACGCTGGTGCGCGGCTGTTCGGCCTCGGTCTGGGTCTACCCCGCCCCGCGCGCTGACGGGACGCTGCACTTCCTGGCCGACAGCAACGCCGCGATCACCAAGGGGATCGTTGCGCTGGTCATCGCCGCGGTGCAGGATCGACCCGCGCCGGAAGTCGCGGCCACCGACATCGCCGCGCGGCTCGAACCCTTCGACCTCAAGAACCAGCTGTCCTCCAACCGCACCCAGGGCGTGCCGAACATGATCGCGCTGATCCGCGAGACGGCAGCCCGGATCGCGGCCACTTGAACCCTGCCCGTCTGCTGTGGTCTGCCGCCGGGCTGACCGCGCTGGCACTGGGCGCGGCGGGCGCGGTCCTGCCGGTCCTGCCGACGGTCCCGTTCCTCCTGCTCGCGGCATTCTGCTTTGCCCGGTCCAACCCGGCGTGGGAGGCGCGGCTGCTCGATCACCCGCGCTGGGGTCCGCCGCTGCGGCAATGGCGCGAACGGCGGGCGATTTCCCGCACCGCGAAGCTGGCCGCGCTCGGCACGATGGCTGCCAGCACCGTGCTGACCGCCGCGCTGGCCGGCTGGACCTTTGCGCTGATCCCGCTGGCGGTGATGGCCACTACCGGCACCTGGATCTGGACCCGGCCCGAATAGCGCGACCAATCGCGACAATTCGAGACGGGAACTGGCGGCTTTCCCGTGCTTTATATCCTTCATCGGCAACAGGGACCCATGAAGGAAGGATCGCATCATGAAGTCGTTCACCGCTTTCGGCCTGGCCCTGACCGCCGCTGCCGCCGCGCTGGCCGCCCCCGCCAGCGCCCAGTCCTGGCAGAACAACGGCCACGGCAGCCGCCACAACCCGGCCTACACTTCGCAGGTCTGGCAGGAAATCGCCGAGCTCGATCGCAAGATCGACCGCGCGGACTGGCGCAATACCATCTCCGAGCGCGAGGCTGCCGGCCTCCACCGCCAGGTCAGGGACCTCAAGCAGGACTTCCGCCGCCTGAGCGCCAACGGGCTTGACCGCAGCGAAGCGCGCCGCCTGACGCAGCGTACCGAGCAGATCGAACGGCTGCTTCGCCACGAGCGCCGCGACCGCTACGGCGATCGCAGCTGATCACGGGTTCCCGGCCCTTCCTGACAGGAGGGCCGGGTTCCTCCGGCAATATTACTTAGAATACGAAGAATTGCTCCAACAGGCTTGAATTGCCCGTTTGCCGCGCCTAACCCGGCCCGGTCATGACCAGCACACCGCGCACGCTCTACGAAAAGATCTGGGACGCCCACGTCGTCGAAACCCGCGACGATGGCACCAGCCTGATCTACATCGACCGCCACCTCGTCCACGAGGTTACCAGCCCCCAGGCCTTCGAGGCGCTGCGCGTTTCGGGCCGCAAGGTCCGCCGCCCGGACCTGACGCTGGCGGTGCCGGACCACAACCTGCCGACCACGCCCCGGCGCGACGCGGCGGGTCAGCCGATTCCCATCGCCGACCCGGAAAGCGCCCAGCAGCTTGAAGCGCTGACCCGCAACGCGCCCGAATTCGGCGTGCGGCTGATCGGCGATGCCGATGCCGAGCAGGGCATCGTCCACGTCGTCGGCCCCGAATCGGGCTTCTCGCTGCCCGGCGCGACGATCGTCTGCGGTGATAGCCACACCGCCTGTCACGGCGGGCTGGGCGCACTGGCCTTCGGCATCGGCACCAGCGAGGTCGAGCACGTGCTGGCCACGCAGACCCTGCTGCTCAAGCGCTCCAAGACGATGGAAGTGCGCGTCGAAGGCCAGCTTGGCCCCGGCGTTTCGGCCAAGGACGTGGTCCTGCACATCTGCGGCGTGCTGCGCGCCTCGGGCGGCACGGGCTATGTCATCGAATATACCGGCAGCGCGATCCGCGACCTGTCGATCGAGGGGCGCCTCACGGTGTCCAACATGGCGATCGAACACGGCGCCCGCGCCGGCCTGATCGCGCCGGACGAGAAGACCTTCGCATACGTGAAGGGCCGGACCTATGCCCCCAAGGGCGAGGATTGGGACAAGGCCGTCGCCTGGTGGAAGAGCCTCGCGACCGATCCCGGCGCCAGCTACGACAAGGTCGTGGTGATCGATGCGGCGGAAATCGCGCCGAATGTCACCTGGGGCACCAGCCCCGAAGACGTCCTGCCGATCACCGGCACCGTCCCCGCGCCCGACAGCTTCGAAGACCCGTCCAAGCAGGATGCCGCGCGCAAGAGCCTCGATTACATGGGGCTGGAACCCGGCACTCCGCTGACCGAGATCGAGGTCCAGAACATCTTCATCGGGTCCTGCACCAACAGCCGGATCGAGGACCTGCGCGCCGCCGCCGCGGTACTGAAAGGCCGCACCAAGGCACCGAACGTGCGCTGGGCCATCGCGGTCCCGGGTTCGGGTCTGGTCAAGCGGCAGGCCGAGGCCGAAGGGCTCGACCAGATCTTCCTCGCCGCCGGATTCGAATGGCGCGAGCCGGGCTGCTCGGCCTGCCTCGCGATGAACCCGGACAAGGTGCCTGCGGGCGAGCGCTGCGCCAGCACCTCGAACCGCAACTTCGTCGGCCGGCAGGGGCCGGGCGCGCGCACCCACCTCGTCTCCCCCGCTATGGCGGCGGCGGCAGCGGTGACCGGCAAGCTCACCGACGTTCGCACGCTGTCCTGAACCTTGGACTGAAACGAGCCCTTGCGCGCAGTTCCAAACGGACCACATAACACGCCATGACCGACAGTTCCGACAAGTCCGACAAGTCCGGCTGGACCGGCAAGGCCGCCCTCGCCGGGGCCGCCATCGGCTCCGCCGCGCTCGCCGCCGCGCTGCTCTATGCCTCGCGCCGCAAGGCCCGCGGGGAAAAGAAGCCCTCCCGCCCCGAAGACGCCCCGGAGACCGATTGATGCAAGCGCTGCGTGAAGTGGAAGGCCGCGCGATCCCGCTCGGCCTCAAGAACGTCGATACCGACGTGATCATCCCGGCCCACTGGCTCAAGACCATCACCCGCGAAGGGCTGGGCCGCGGCGCGTTCGAGGCGCTGCGCAAGGATCCCGACAACCTGTTCGATTCGGCCGAGTTCAAGGGCTCGCCGATCCTGGTCGCGGGCGACAACTTCGGCTGCGGCTCCAGCCGCGAACACGCCGCTTGGGCGCTGCTGGATCTGGGCATCACCGCCGTGATCGCACCGAGTTTCTCGGACATCTTCTCGGGCAACGCCTTCAAGAACGGCATCCTCACCGTGGTCCTGCCGCAGGCTGCGATCGACCGGCTGATGGAAGTCGCACAGACCGATCCGATCCACATCGATCTGGAAGCGCAGACCGTCACCACCCCGTTCCAGGACCGCTTCGAGTTCGAGATCGACCCGTTCCGCAAGCACTGCCTGCTCAACGGACTGGACGAAGTGGGCTTGACGCTGGCACGCGACACCGCAATTTCGACATATGAAAACAAGAGCCGGGCGGAGCTGCCATGGCTCGCACAGGGAACGGGAGTAGCTGCATGAAGGCACTGAGGACGCACGCCGTTGGCGGACCTGACACGCTGAGCCTCGACGAGGTCGAGACTCCCCAGCCCGGCCCCGGCCAGGTGCGGATCAAGGTAAAGGCCTGCGCGGTCAATTTCCCCGACGTGCTGATGATTCAGGACCTTTACCAGTTCAAGCCGCAGCGCCCCTACTCCCCGGGCGGCGAGCTTTCCGGGATCGTCGACGCCGTGGGCGAAGGCGTGACCCAGTGGAAAGCGGGCGATCGCGTGATCGCGATGATGGGCAACGGCGGCATGGCCGAGGAAGTGCTCGCTCCGGCCGAAAAGCTGTTCCCGCTGCCCGAAGGCGTCAGCTTTGAAACCGGCGCCTCGCTGCTGATGACCTATGGCACCAACATGCACGGCCTGCTCGATCGCGGGCACCTCAAGGCAGGGGACACCCTGCTGGTGCTCGGCGCGGCGGGCGGCGTGGGCCTTGCGGCGGTGGAACTGGGCAAGGCATATGGCGCGCGCGTCGTCGCCGCCGTGTCGAGCGAGGAAAAGGCTGCCGCCGCGCGCGAACACGGCGCGGACGAGACGGTGATCTATCCCAAGGGCAATCTCGACAAGGACCAGTCGAAGGCGCTGGCCGAAGCTTTCAAGGCCGCCTGCGGCCCCGAAGGCGCCAACGTGATCTATGACATCATCGGCGGTGACTATTCCGAGCCTGCCCTGCGCGCGATCGCCTGGGAAGGCCGGTTCTGCGTGGTCGGCTTCACCGCGGGCATCCCGCGCATGCCGCTGAACCTGACGCTGCTGAAGTCGTGCGATGTCTGCGGCGTGTTCTGGGGCGCCTTCGCGGCGCGCGATCCCAAGGCCAACGCGGTCCACATCGCCAAGCTGTTCGACCTCCTCAAGGAGGGCAAGATCAAGCCCCGCGTCTCCGCCACCTTCCCGCTGGAACGCGGCGGCGAGGCGATTGCCATGCTGGGTGCCCGCGCGGCGATCGGCAAGGTAGTGGTGACGATGGGCTGAGGCCCGCCGCAGGGGGACATGTAATGAAAACAGCCCGGATTGCCGCAGCCGCCGCCCTGGCGCTCACCGCCTGGGGCGTGGCTGCCGCGCCCGCTCCGGCGGAGACCGGGCTGTTCGGTCCTTCCGCCGAGGAACAGGTCAAGCTGCGCCAGGCGGGAATGGGTATGGTGCTGACCAGCGTTTCGCTGCTGCGCGGCGGCAGTGCCAACGCGGCCTCGGTCAAGAACCTCGAATTCCCCGCGCAGAACCTCGCCAACTGGGCGCGGACCATGCCCGCGCTGTTTGGTCCGGCAACCAAGGACGTGCCCAGCCGCGCGCTGCCCGCCGTGTTCGAGAACCAGGCCGATTTCGCCGCAAAGGCGGCAATTCTGGCCGATGGCGCGCAGGCCATGGCCGATGCCGCCAGGGCCGATGACGCACAAGCCTTCGCCGCAGCGCTTGCCTCTACCCGCGCATCGTGCAAGGGCTGCCACGATTCGTATCAGGCCCCGCCGCCCCCGCCGCCCAAGGCGGATTGAGGCCCGGCAGGCCGCATTGGCAGGAGCAGAAATGACCGACTTCAAGGACCGCGAACGCGCCGAGGAAGCCAAGTTCGCCCACGACGAGGAAATGCACTTCCGCATCACCGCGCGCCGCAATCGCCTGCTGGGCGCCTGGGCGGCCGAGCTGATGAAGCTCTCGCCGGTGGAGGCCGAAGCCTATGCCAAGGCCGTGGTCCAGGCCGACTTCGAGGAAGCGGGCGACGAAGACGTGATCCGCAAGCTGCTGGGTGATCTGGTCTCGGCCGGGCTCGACACCAGCGAAGCCGATGTCCGCGCCGCGCTGGAAGCCAAGACTGTCGAAGCCCGCCGCGCGCTGATGGGCGAGGCCTGAGGGACCGGCCCATGGCCATGCCCGCTGCCGAGATCGAGGCGCTGATCCGCGCCGCCCTGCCCGATGCCCAGGTGACCATCACCGACCTGGCGGGCGACGGCGATCACTATGCCGCGCACGTCGTTTCCGCCGCTTTCGCCGGCAAGCCGCGCATCGCCCAGCACAAGCTGGTCTATGCCGCGCTGGGCGGGCGGATGGGCGGCGAACTGCACGCCTTGCAACTGACCACCGCAGTCCCCAACTGAAGGGCTGAGGAGCTACCCATGTCCGATACCAACGCCCGTATTGCCGATATCGTCAACACCAACGACGTGGTGCTGTTCATGAAGGGCACCCCGCTGTTCCCGCAGTGTGGCTTTTCCAGCCGCGCGGTCGCGATCCTCGAACACCTTGGCGTCGCCTATGAAAGCGTCGATGTGCTGCAGGACATGGAAGTGCGCCAGGGCATCAAGGCCTTCTCGGAATGGCCGACCATCCCGCAGCTCTACGTCAAGGGCGAGTTCGTGGGCGGCAGCGACATCATGATGGAAATGTACGAGGCCGGCGAATTGCAGCAGCTGATGGCCGATTCGGGCGTCGCGCCCGCCGCCTGATCCGCACCGACGAATCCTGAAAGCCGCCGCGGAGCGATCCGGGGCGGCTTTTTTGTAGCCGCAACCGCTCCCAGCCCGTTCGAGTCGAGCGAAGTTCCCCGTCATCCCGGCGCAGGCCGGGATCGCTGGCCGCTTAAGCCTGCCGCGCCAGGACGCCACCGGTCCCGGATCAAGTCCGGGACGACGCTGAGTTGCAATGTCGGGAAACCCGTTTTCTCGGGGAGGCGGGGCCGCGGAGACCAGGGTGCGGCCCCGCCTCTATTCGAGACTGCTTGGGGTACTCTCTGCTATGCAGACAGCGTGCCAAACTCAAAAAACCGTTTCAAAACAGCGCGCCGACGAGATTCCGCCGCCGAGCCTTTGCGCCAGATGTAAACCCTGCCGACACACCTCTGCGATCTGACTGCGAAGCCCGTCGCATTTCCCCTTGGCAAAGCCGCGCCCCCGCGCCACCGTGATGCCATCATGGATCTGGATGAAATCTTCTCGGAACCCGCCGAGGCCCCGCCCGCCATTCCCGCCGCCACCCTGGTGATCTTTCGCCACCACCCCAGCGGCGGCCCGCCGCAGGTGCTGATGGTCCAGCGCGCGAAGGAAATGCGCTTTGCCGGCGGTGCTGCCGTGTTCCCGGGCGGCCGGGTCGACGATGCAGACCGGGTGCTGGCCGATGCACTGGGCGCCACTGACGAGGAACACCGCGAGGAGCTGGCCGCGCGCATCGCCGCGATCCGTGAGACGCTGGAGGAAACCGGCCTTGCCGTCGGCCTGCACCAGCGCCCCAGCCTGGAAGATGCGCTGCGCGCCCGTGCGCTGCTGTTGGAACAGGGTGAACTGGCCCCGGTGCTGGAAGCGATGGGCTGGACGCTCGATCTCGACGGGCTCGTCGCCTTCGCGCGCTGGCGGCCCAAGCACCGCGAAGTGCGCGTGTTCGACACCCGCTTCTACCTCGCCGACCTTGGCACCGGCGCAGTCGAGCTGCTGGTCGACGATACCGAGAACACCCACCTGTTCTGGGCCAGCGCCGAAGAGGCGCTGCAGATGGCCGAAACGGGCGAGATCAAGGTGATTTTCCCGACCCGCCGCAACCTTGAGCGGCTGGCCCAGTTCGGCAGCTTCGACGAAGCGGTGCGCCACGTGGAGGAACATCCGGTCAAGATGATCAGCCCCTTCATGGAAACGCGCGACGGCGCGCGCTGGCTGATGATCCGCGACGATGCCGGCTACCCGGTGCTGGGCGAACCGCTGGAAACGGCAACGCGGGCCTGAACGCCTGCGCACCGCCCCTTCACCGCCGACCATCAGGACATGCCGCGCAAATGATCGAGCCGAGCGACTCCTTCAAGGTCAACCTCCAGCAGCTGCCGCCCATCGCCGGGATCGAACGGATCGATCTGCTCGGCAGTGATCATGCCGTGGTCGCCAGCATCGAAAACGTGCCGGGCAAGCAGGGCTCGCTGGCGGTCTATGCCTACCTCAGGCAGGAGTTCGGGCAGCTGGATGCCGTTGCGGCCGAACATGGCCTGGCCGTGTTCGCCGAACACACCGCCGATGCACGCCAGCGGCCGGGCGCCCACCCCAACGTCGACCGCCTGCTGGAGATCGCCGCCGGTGCACCAGCGCTGGGGATCGAGGTTGTCGCTGCAGAAGATTGAGGAAAGGCGCGGCGATGCGCGCAGCCTGCCTTAGGCTACCAGCGTGAAACTTGCAGACTGCTCGTCCGTCCAGCGCAGCACGGCCTTTCTTTCGCAGTCCTGCAGAACAACCGTGACATTCAGACCCTCACGAAAGCACGCTGCGGCAACAGAGCCCGCCCGGTGGCGCGTGCTGGCGACGGGAAGGCCCTTGCCGATCCTGCGTTCCGCGACCGGGGGTAATCTGGTGATGGCTCCATCGACGGGTTGATCGAACGCGATGCCGCAATCGGCGCCCTGCACCCACACCACGTGACCTGACAGCACGAGATCCGGCCCCATGATGATTGCGATCCTGTCGCCAGCAGCGGGCGGACTGTCGAGCGACAGGCGCATGCCACTGGTCGAAACGTCGCCGCAGGCAGCCGCCTTGACCTCGTCATCCTGGGCGATGGAAAGGCGGGCGCCCTTGGCATTGGTGCGCTCGCGCCTGCGGCGGTCCCGGTTGCTGCGCCGTTCCGCAGGGCCGTGCGATATCCGCTGGGGCACAGTCATCGAGATCTCCTGGCCGCACACCCAGGCGGGCATGGCGTTCGCATGCCAGCAAACCGTCAATATTCACCGATGCGATTGATCCGAAGTTCCACGTAGCATGCAGCACGGCTGGCAGAGGAATCGAACGAGGCTGCCCCCTGCCCTCAAGACGAGAGCTCCGGTTTGACCGGCGCTCAGGCGGGCGCGTTATCGAGATCGCGTCGCAGCGTCGTCGACGCCAGCAGCAGCAGCAGGCCTGCCACCAGGAAGACCGGCCCGGTGGCCATCAGCGCATAGCGCAGTGCCTCGGCGCCATAGGCCTGGGTCATCAGGTCGCTGACCATGCCCACCACCATCGGCCCCAGACCCAGCCCGACGAGGTTGATCACCAGCAGGAAGGCCGCCGCGGCGACCGCGCGCATGCGCTGGCCGACCAGGCTTTGCACCATGCCGTGCCCCGCACCGCCCCAGAAGTGGTAGTTGAACTGGACCACGCCGAACAGCGCCAGGGCGAGCACCGGGGAGCCGCTGTTGAACAGCGCGAAGACCACCGGAATGTTTACGAAGAAGGCAATCGCAGGCGCCCACAGCCACCAGCGCCGGTCGCGCAGGGCCAGCCGGTCGCAGATCCAGCCTCCCGTTGCGCCGCCGAGAATGCCGCCCAGCCCACCCGCCAGCGCGATCTGCCAGCCGACCTGGGCCATATCCAGTTCGAAGCTGCGGATCATGAAGCTGGGCAACCAGAAGCCCAGGGCATAGCCGCTGATGCTGGCCGTGCCGATGCCAAGGGCGATGGCCGGGAAGGTGCGGCTGCGCAGCAGCACGCGCAGCACCTGGATCAGGCCAACCGGCTCGGCGGTGTCTGGCTTGCCATCGGCAAAGCCGCGCGGCGGCTCCTTCAGGGTCAGCATTACCGTTGCGGCGATCAGTACGCCGGGCAGGCCGATCAGGAAGAACGCCGTTCGCCAGCCGAACTCCCGCCCGACCCAGCCGCCCAGTGCCAGCCCGAGAGCGGAACCGACTGCCGTGCCGGTGGTGAACACCCCGATCGCGCCGGAGCGCGTCGCGCGCGGGTAAAGGTCAGCCAGCAGCGAGTAGGACGGCGGGGTCGCGGCGCTTTCCCCGATGGCGACCGCGACGCGGCTGAGCGCGAGGTGCCAGAAGCGTTGCGCCAGCCCGCAAGAGGCCGTGGCTACGCTCCACAGCGCGATGGCCCCTGCGATCAGGCGGACGCGGTTGGTCCGGTCCGACAGGCGCGCGATCGGCACGCCGAGCGTGGCATAGAACAGCGCGAAATAGATCCCGCCGAGCATCCCCAGAGAAGTATCGTCGAGCTGAAGCTCCTCCTTGATCGGCTGGGCGAGGATCGAAAGCAACTGCCGGTCAAGGAAGTTGAGGGCATAGGTGGCCGTCAGCATGAACAGGAACCAGCGGCGATAGGCCGGGCGGCTCCAGACGGGTGCGCTTGCAGGGTTCATCCATGCGCCTTTTTGGCAGGGGTTGGGGCTCGCGAGGACAGCCAGAACAGCGCCAGCGCCAGCACCTGCGCTGGCAGGATCGCCAGCATCGCCAGCGGCAGCGCCCGACCGCCCTGCGACGCGGCAAAGTGATCGCTCAGGCCGCCAACCAGCAGCGGGCCGACGCCAAGCCCGATCAGGTTGAGCGACAGCAGCAGGACGGCAGAGGCCAGCGCCCGCTGGTGCGATCCGAACATCGCGTGGCTGTGTGCGATCACCGGGGCGAGATAGGCGCCGCCGAGAAAATGGGTGCCGATGGAGATGAGCAAGGCGGATCGCCCGTCCGGCGCCAGCACGAAGGCGGCCTCCAGCGGCAGCAGCAGGGCAATACTGCCCATCGCGACGATCAGTCCGGCATTGGCGGTCGTCCGCTGCAGCCGGTCGGCCAGCAGCCCCGCCAGCCACAGCCCCAGCGCGCCCGGGCCGATCGACAGCAGCGCCAGCCAGAAGGCGATGTCACGCAGTTCCATACCGTGGACCCGGCCCAGATAGGGCGGAGCCCAGTGGCCTTGTCCATAGAGGACCAGAGTGTGGAACCCGCAGGCCAGCGCGATCAGGCGGAACGGTTTTACCTGCCACAGCTGGCTCATCGCCGCCAGCATCCCGTCGGCTTCCCCTGCCCCGGGGGCGGGAACGTCGATCCGGGGCGGCTCGCGCATGGTGAAGCGGATCAGCAGCGCCAGCACGATGCCCGGCAGGCCCACCGCCAGGAATGCCATGCGCCAGCCGAAGTAGTGGTTGATCGTGCCCCCCAGCAGGAACCCCAGCATGACGCCGACCTGAATGCCGCTGGAATAGATTCCCAGCGCGCCTGCGCGCTGGTGCGGCGGGTAGTAGTCCGAGATCAGCGAATGGGCGGGAGGGCTGAGACCAGCTTCGCCCACTCCCACGCCCATCCTGCACAGCAGCAGGGTGACGAAGTTGCCCGCCGCCGCGCAGGTCATGGTCATCCCGCTCCACAGCAGGGTCGCCCCGGCGATGACCGAGCGGCGCGGATAGCGATCTGCCAGCCGCGCCATCGGCAGGCCCATCGTCGCATAGAACAGCGCGAAGCTGAGACCGGTCATCAGGCCAAGCTGGGTATCGCTGAGGCCCAGGTCCGCCTTGATCGGTTCCTGCAGGATCGTGACGATCTGCCGGTCGATGTAATTGATCACATAGGCGCAGAACAACAGGAACAGGGCGTGACGCCGGGCACATATGCCCGGCGCCACCCCCTGTTCACCGCTGGAGAGCATCAGAAAGTATAGCTCGCGCGTACGCCCCAGGTCCGCGGTCGGCCCCAGACCCCGAAGCCGGAATCGAAGGCTGGCGAAGTGCTGGTGATGGTCGTCGGGAACGATCCCAGCGTGTTGTGGAAGATCTGCTGGATCACCTGCTTGTCGAACACGTTGTCGACGAAGGCTTCGAGGCCATAGTGCCCCTCGGCCGATTTCCAGCTGACCCGCAGGTTGGCGATGCCGTAGCCATCGACCTTTTCCGCGGGATCGTTGTCCACGCCCGAATAGACGAAGGACTGCCACCGTCCGTCAGCCTGGAAGGTCAGGTCGCCATTGTCGGCCATCGGTACGGTGTAGCGCACGATGGCGTTGCCGCTGAATTCGGGCGCCTGGGCCAGGCGGTTGCCATTCAGCACACGCCCGTCGGCCGAGAATGCCGGGTTGGCGATGATCTTGGTGTCGAGGTAGC
Source organism: Novosphingobium sp. (assembly GCA_041912655.1). Lineage (GTDB taxonomy): Bacteria > Pseudomonadota > Alphaproteobacteria > Sphingomonadales > Sphingomonadaceae > Novosphingobium. The sequence goes on from JAYRMP010000010.1 coordinate 36,114, forward strand.
TCGCGCCAAGGCGGACTTCCAGGTTGTCGGTCAGGCGTGCGCTCAGTTCGCCTTCAAGGCCGTAAGTACGCGGATCGCCGGCGTTGATGTAAAGGACGATAGCCGCGCCGGTCAGCGGATCGTTCGAGCCGATCAGCGCCTGGATGCCCTTGTACTTGTAGTAGAACGCGGCGAGGTTGAAGGTCACGCGGTTGTCGAGGAACTGGCTTTTGAGGCCGAGCTCGTAGTTGTCGATCTTTTCCGCGCCAACCGGGCCGCGCAGCGCGGGATTGCGGTTGGTGTTCCACCCGCCGCTCTTGAATCCGCGCGAGTAGGCTGCATAGAGCATCACGTCATCCACCGGGCGGAATTCCGCACCGAAGCGGAAGGTCAGGGCGTTTTCCTTGATCCGGTCGGTGATCGTGGGCAGGCAGATCGTGCTGGTCAGGCTCTTGCTGCAATCGAGCGGATCGATGCTGCGACGGTCGGCGGTATAGCGCAGCCCGCCACTGACCGTGATCTGATCACCCAGCGGCACGTCGACCTGACCGAACACCGCATGCGATTTGGTGTGCGTGGTAAACCCGATCAGGTCGCTCTTGACCCCGTCTACGCTGATCGTGTTGTCCGAGCGCTGCCGGCCATTGTAGTAGAACGCCCCCAGCACCCAGTTGATCCCGCCGCCGGTCTTGCCGGACAGCCGCATCTCCTGCGAGAACGTTTCCGAATGCGGGTTGAAGAACACCCCAAGGTCGCGAGCGCCCGAGCCATATGGGCGGTTGTCGTAACCGTCCGCTTCATAAGTGAAGTACTGGGTGTAATTCTCGTAGCCGCTGATCGAGACGAAATCGACGCCACCAAGGTCCGCCGTCAGCTTCGCATAACCGCCCCAGCTGGTGTAGCGGAACGGCCAGTCATTGACGTCTGATGTGCCCTCGGTTGCGCGGTAGTCGCTGAAGGCCTTGCCGGCGGTGCGGCTGACGCCCTTGCCAGCCAGGATGCAGGCGGCATGGGTCAAGTCTGCGGGGGTGCCGGGCACCGGTCGACCGCCGCAGTAACCGCTGGGATCATTGGGATCGAGCACGAAGTAGGGGCGGTGGATCGGCGACTGCCCGTCGTTGTGGGCGTAGTTGCCCTTGATCTCCACCATGGCATCGTCGCCGACGTCGATCTGCAGGATCGCCCTCGCGGCGATCGCGTTGGTCTTCATGAAGCGGCTGCCGGTGACGGTGTTGCGCTGCAACCCGTCGTCTCGGTTGTATTTCACCGCCACGCGGCCGCGGATGCCTTCGCCCAGCGGCCCGCCTGCGGCGGCCTGGGCGATGATCTGGTTGGCGCGGCCGTATTGCAGGCTGACTTCGCCCTGGAAGGTGTCGGTCGGCTTGCGGGTGACGTAGTGGATCACGCCGGCAGTGGAATTGCGCCCGAACAGCGTGCCCTGTGGCCCGCGCAGCACCTCGACGCGGTCAAGGTCATAGACCTGCTGCGTGCCTGCGCCCTGCGCCACCTGGTAGACATCGTCGACATAGAGCGCGACCGAGGCTTCGTTGATGCCGCTGAAGTCGATGAAGCTGATGCCGCGGATGTTGAAGAACGGCGGGCCGCCCGCGCCGCCTAGGCCTGCCGCCTTCAGGCCGGGCACGAAATCGACCAGCCGCTGCGCGTCCTGGATGTTGAGCGCTTTCAGCTGATTGCCGCCCAGCGCGGTGATCGCGATCGGCACGTCCTGGACATTCTGCTCGCGCCGCTGCGCGGTGACCACGATCTCGCCGGTGAGGACGCTGCTGTCGCCGGTGCCCTGCGGCGGATTGTCCTGCGCGAAGGCCGGCGCGGCCAGGCCGAGCGTCAGCAGGCTGGCTGCTGAGAGACAGGCTGCGCGCCTGCCCTGGCGGAGAGTCGAATGTACCCCTGTCCTATTCATGCTCCACACTCCCGGTTGTATTGTCCGGCAAGTGTGCATCGCGAAGCCGCCGCTGATCATTCGCGAATTCAGGGGTGATCTATCACCTGGTGAGATAACTGGCGGGCGACCCGATCCTGGCTCAGGCTCCGCCCGCTGCGATCTGGAGAAACTTTTCCAGCAGCGGGCCGCGCACCCCTCGCCGCGTGTAGAGGTAATGATCGAGCACCAGCGGGCTGCCATCGAGCGGAACGATCACCAGCCCGTCCTCGCGCATGCGGCCAAGCGTGGAGCCGATCCTGATCCAGCGCAGCGAAGGCAGACCATGGAAGCGAGCGAAAGACAGGATCGCGCGGCGGTCAGCCTCCGGCGCGGTCACCAGTTCAATCCCCTTCGCGGTGAGGTGATCGCAGATCCGGCTGAGGATCGGGGCGTCCTGCCGGCCCTGCGAGATCGCGAGCTGGTGCCCGGCAAGATCCTCCAGCCGCAGCGGATCGCGGGTGGCGAGCCGATGGTTTTCCGGAAAGACCACATGCGCGGCGACCCGCCGGATGAACAGACTGTCGAATTCGACCAGCGGCGCGCCGGCCATGGCGAGGCACAGCATGGCGTCGATGTGGCCATCCCTGAGCTTTGCCAGCATTTCCTCGCGCGCCCCCTGCTCGATGTCCAGTCGGGCTTCAGGCACCTGGGCCAGATAGCTTTGCATCAGTTCGAGGCGCTCCTCGGTCAGGAAGTTGTATCCCCCGAGGCGCAGGGTGTGGCGGTCCTTCTCGGCCAGATGGCGCGCGGCGTTGCGGGCATTGGCCTCAGCCTCGATCAGCCGGCGCGCATAGGGCGCGAATTCCTGCCCCTGCGGCGAGAGCTGGACCTGCCGTGAGGTGCGATCGAACAGCCTGAAGCCGACCTGGTCCTCCAGCCGGCGCAGCTTCTGCGAGACAGCCGACTGGGCCATGCCCAGCCGCAGCGCCGCACGAGAAAAACTGTTCTCCTCAGCAATGGTCAGGAAGCAGACGATCTGGCTGAGTTCGATCACATGATGCCCTCCTTCAGTCCACTTATCACACCAAGTGATAGATGTTGAGGGAAATCGCTAATGATCGAACAATCCGCCTGATGAGACAAACGGCTCAAAGACAGGCGAGCGGAGAGGGACAATCGCATGAAGCTGATGATCAAAACCTGGCTGGTGGCCTCGGTTGGGCTGGGCGCCCTGATGGCTGCCCCCGCAGCGCTGGCGCAGGAATCGGCTGAGGATACATCAGCGCAGGCCGCCCCCGGCGAGATCATCGTCACCGCCCAGCGCCGCGCCGAACGCCTGCAGGAAGTGCCGTTGGCGATTTCCGCCTTCACCGGAGAATCCCTTCAGTCGCAAGGCATCACCTCGACCAAGGACCTGACGATCGTCACTCCGGGGCTGAACTTCACCCAGTCCTCGTTCTCGCCCCAGCCGACGATCCGCGGGATCGGCACCCGCGGCGTTTCGGCGAGCGAGGAATCGGTCGTGCCGGTCTATGTCGACGGGGTCTACCAGCCGTTCCTTGCCTCGACGGTGATGGAGCTCAACAATGTCGAGCGGATCGAGGTGCTGCGCGGGCCGCAGACCGCGCTCTATGGCCGCAACAGCACGGGCGGGGCGATCAACATCATCACCTATACGCCTACCGACAAGCCGACCATGCGCGCCAGCCTAAGCTATGGCCACTATAACGAGATCATCGCCAAGGGCTATGTCAGCCTGGGCAACGAAGTGGTGCAGGGCTCGCTCGCGGCGCTCTACAGCCGCGACGACGGCTATCTCGAGAACCTGGCTCCGCCGTACGACAACCGCGCCTGGTCAAAGAACTGGGCGCTGCGCGGCAAGCTGCGCTTCACGCCGTCGGACAGGCTCGAGGTGATCCTTGCCGGAACGCTCAGCCGGCATGACGACACGATTTCCACCTCCTCGCAGCCTTATCTCGACAACACCACGGCACGGCGACTCTCGCCGTCCACCTATGTCAAGCTGGGGCCGTGGCAGCAGAACGGCACGGGCGGCGAGCTCAATCAGCGCAGCGACAATGCCTCGCTGACGGTCAAGCTGAACCTCGGCAGCGTCGATGCGACCGCGATCGTCGGCTATGACGACAGCTATCTCTACACCTTTGCCGATGTCGACGGGGCCGCGCTCAACGTCACCTCGCTGCCGACGGACTATTATTCCAAGTCGTGGATCCAGGAATTCTACCTGACCTCGGCCACCGACGGGCCGTTCGAATGGACCGTGGGGCAGACCTATTTCTGGCGGGATTCCGGGTCCTATCGCAGCCAGACCCTGTCGGGCACGGCCGTGGCGACCGATGCCAGCGGCACCCAGATCACCAAGGCGCTCGCCTTCTACGCGCAGGGCACCTACGCGTTGACTGAGGCACTCAAAGTCACCCTGGCGGGACGCTACACGACTGAGAAGAAGGAACACAGCTACCGCAACAACCTGTCCGGGGCGACCACGGCGGAAAACCGCACCTTCGACGATTTCAGTCCTTCGGCGACGATCCAGTACGTCTTCTCGCCCGATGCCAACATCTATCTGCGTGCGGGCAAGGGCTTCAAGAGCGGGCTCTACGCCACCACCACGCCGTCCTATGATGCGACCGGGGCGACCAACTCGGTCCGGCCGGAAAAGGTCTGGCAGTACGAGCTTGGCTCCAAGTTTTCGCTTGGCGGAGTGCTGCGCGCCAACCTCGCGGCGTTCTACACCAGTTACTCCAATCTCCAGGTCAACATCCGGCCCAACAATGTCTCGCGCCTGCAGAACGCGGGCAAGGCCGAGATTTATGGCATCGAGGGCGAGATTTCCGCCGAGCCGGTCAAGGGGCTGAACCTCTACGCCGGGTTCATGCGGCTGTGGGGCACCTTCAAGGACTTCCAGAACGCGCAGGGCAATGTGCTGCGAACCGACCAGTTCCCGAATCCCACCAACGCACAGACCGCCGGCTGTCCGGTGCTGCCCGGTGTGCCCGTCGGCGGCGGGGCGGCATGCACCTTCGACGCCAGCGGACGACAGATCATCCGCACGCCATTCTTCACGCTGAGCGGCGGGATCAACTACAAGGCTGAACTGTCGAACGGCGGGGCGATCACGCTCGCGGCCAATGCCTTCCACGCGGGCAAGGAATACCGCGATGCGGACAACCGCGTGACCCTGCCTGGCTACACCGTGGTCAACGGCGAGATCGGCTATACCCTGCCCAATTCGGACGTGAAGTTCACCCTGTGGGGCCGCAACCTCTTCAACGAGGTCTACAACGTCTACATCCTGACCGGCGCGACGGCAGACACCACCGTCTATGCGAAGCCCCGGACCTATGGCGTCCGGCTGGACATGAAGTTCTGATGCAACAGGTGTCACAACTCCGGGTGGCCGGCTGATGAAAATGCTCTCCGAACATCAACCGGTCCCCGGAACCGGGCGGTTTCGCGGCATGCTGCGCGGCTGGCCCATGGTCCTGCTGTTCCTGGCTTTCTACACCGTCGCCTTCATCGACCGCCAGGTCATCACCATGATGGTGAAGCCGCTGCAGGAACAGTTGGGGCTCAGCGAGTTCCAGATCAGCCTGCTGATGGGACCCAGCTTCGGCCTGTTCTTCGCGGTCTGCGGCCTGGCCGTGGGCGGGCTGGTCGACCGCCATTCGCGCCGCTGGCTGGTGACGCTCGCGACCGTGCTGTGGGGCATCGCAACCTGCCTGTGCGGCCTTGCCGGCAATTACGCGGTGATGCTGCTGGGCAGGATGGGCGTGGGCGTTGGCGAGAGCGCGCTGACCCCGTCCGCTCATTCGCTGATCATCGAGCAGTTCCCGCGCGAGCGGCTGTCCACCGCGCTGGCCGGATATTCGCTGGGCGCGGTGATCGGCGGCGGGCTAGCGACGGCGATCGGCGGGGCGATCGTCCACCTGGTGGAGGACGCCAATCCGGTTTCCATCGATTCGCTGGGGTCGCTTCAGCCCTGGCAGCTGGTGTTCCTGGCGGTCGGCCTGCCGACGATCCTGATGGCCCCGCTCGCCCTGCTGGTGCGCGAGGAGGACAAGGCGCCCGAAGCGCGCAGCGCGGCGCAGGCTTCGGCCTCTTCGGTGCGCGCCTTCCTGCGCTTCTGCATGACCCGGCCCGGGCTGTTCTTCGGCCTGCCGGTGGCATTCGGCCTGCTCAACATCATCACCAATGCCTACGCCGCCTGGACGCCGACCTTCATGGTGCGAACCTATGGCTGGAACATTGCCGAGGTAGGCCTTGCCTGGGGCGTGCAGCACATCGCCGCCGCTGCGGTAGGGCAGATCGGCGGGGCAATGCTGGTCGACTGGCTTTATGCGCGCGGGATGCGCGATGCCCATGTGCGCTACCAGTGGTGGGGGGTGGTGGTCGCGGTGCCGATCAACATCGTCGCGCTGCTGTCGGGCAACCCGTGGGTCTTCCTGGTGCTCAACGCGGTCTATTACGTGCTGTGCTATCCATTCCTCGGCTATGCCATCGCCGCCCTGCAACTGCACACGCCCGCACCGCTGCGGGGCCGGATGTCGGCCTGGTTCATCGCGGTCATCACCATGATGGGCTCATTCGTCGGCGCGCCGCTGACCGCCTGGCTGACCCAGTCGGTGTTCGTCGACAAGGCGCTGGTCGGCTGGTCGCTGGCGGCGGTCTCCGCCGGCCTCGCGCCGCTAGTGGTGCTGTCGCTGATCCTGGTCGGGCGGACCATCCGCGCGATCGATCACGAGGCTGCGGCAACCGCATGACCGCGCCGCAGCCTCTGGCCGGAGTGCGCGTGCTCGACCTTGGGCGCACCTTCGCCGCGCCCTATGCCACGCAGTTGCTAGGCGATTTCGGCGCCGAAGTGATCAAGATCGAACGTCCGGGCCGCGGCGACGAGATGCGCTATTACGGCCCGCCCTTCGTGCGCGATGCGGATGGCTCGGAGCTGCCGATCTCGTCCTATTTCATCGGCGCGAACCGGGGCAAGCGATCCGTCGCCGTCGATCTGGCCAGCAGCGAGGGCCAGGAGATCATCCGCGCGCTTGCCCGGACCAGCGACGTGCTGGTCGAGAATTTCAAGGTCGGTGATCTGGCGCGCCACGGGCTCGATTACGCCTCGATCCGCAAGGTTGCGCCCGACATCGTCTATTGCTCGATCACCGGCTTTGGCCAGACCGGGCCCTACGCCAGCCGCCCGGGCACGGACAGCGTGTTCCAGGCCATGTCGGGCATGATGAGCGTGACCGGCGAGCCCGACCAGTCGCCGACCAAGATCGGCCTGATCATCTCAGACCTGATGACCGGACTATTCGCGGCCAACGCGATCCAGGCCGCGCTGCGCGTGCGCGAGCAGGGCGGGCCGGGCCAGCACATCGACATGAGCCTGCTCGACGTCAGCGTCGCGGCCATGTCGCACCGCGCGATCGACTACCTGATGAGCGGCGAAGTGCCGCAGCGGCTGGGCACATCGGCATCGGGCAGCGCGCCCGCGCAGGCCTATCGCTGCCGCGACGGGCTGATCAACATCCAGGCCAGCGCCGATCACAAGTTCGTCGATTTCTGCACGGTGATCGACCGGCCCGACCTGCTGGACCAGCCGCGCTTCGCCACCCGCGCCTTGCGTTTCACCCATGTCGCGGAGCTTGAGGTGGAGATCGAGCGGACCCTCGCCGGCTGGGACGTGGTCCCGCTCTACGAGGCGCTGGTCGCCGCCGACATCATCTGCTCGCCGATCTACACCGCCGACCAGTGCTTTGCCGATCCGCAGGTGCGCCATCGCGGCATGGCCCGGACCGTGGTCGATGGTGCGGGCCACGCCATGCCGATGCTCGCAAACCCGATTGTCATGTCGGAGACGCCGGTGGACCGGATCGCGCCGCCGCCCCTGCTGGGTGAGCACACGGATGCGGTGCTGTCGGGCCTGCTGGGATACGATGCAACGCGCCTGGCCGGCCTGCGCGCCAAGGGCGCCATCGCCTGAGGCAGGGCGGCAGGCATCGTCCCTTTGCTGCATGGCGGGGCCGGGAGATTTGGCGCGCGCCCGGCAGGGTTGTCCGCGCTTGCGGCGGGGCGGGACAAGTTGGCGCGCCCGGCAGGGTTCGAACCTGCGACCACCAGCTTAGAAGGCAGGTGCTCTATCCAGCTGAGCTACGGGCGCGCACGCATGCCCCTTTAGGCAGGGATTGCGCGGCGCGCAAACCCGGTTAGGCTTGTCGTCCATGAACGAACACCACAGCAATCACCTTGCAGCGATCGACGGGGCCAGCGGCGCGCGGCGGCACTTCCGCTATTTCGACTATGTGATGGCGGCCTTTGTCGCGATCCTGCTGCTGTCGAACCTGATCGGCGCGGCCAAGCTGTCGGTGGTCGATCTGTCGGGGCTGGAAAGCGCCCTGCCCTTCCTGCCGTGGGACTGGCTGCTGTCGGACGGGAAGATGATCTTCGGCGCGGGCATCCTGTTCTTCCCGCTGTCCTACGTGATCGGCGACGTGCTGACCGAGGTCTACGGCTATGCCAACGCGCGGCGCTGCGTGTGGACGGGATTCGTCGCGCTGCTGTTCATGGCCTTCATGAGCTTTGTCGTGGTCGCCATGCCCCCGGCCGAGGGCTGGGGCGGGCAGGCCGCTTATGAAAGCGTGTTCGGGGCGACCTGGCGGATCGTGCTCGCCTCGGTCCTGGCGTTCTGGGCGGGGGAATTCGTCAACAGCTTCGTCCTCGCCAAGATGAAGGTCTGGACCGGCGGGCGGATGCTGTGGACCCGCACCATCGGTTCCACAATCTTCGGCCAGGGCGTCGACAGCCTGATCTTCTATCCCGTCGCCTTCCTCGGCATCTGGTCGACCGAGCAGGTGCTGACCGTGATGGTCACCAACTGGCTGCTGAAGGTGCTGTGGGAAGCGGCGCTTACGCCGGTGACCTACGCCGTGGTCGGCTGGTTCAAGGCGCGCGAGGGGGTCGAGGTGTTCGACACCGGAATCGATTTCTCGCCCTTCGCCAAGGCGGAATCGGTCTGAGGGGTTGCGGCCCCGCCCTTGCGGACGGGGCCTCACCGGCGATCCCTCAATCGGCGATGAGGCCGATCGCGAGGTAGACCAGGATCAGCGAGCCGAAGCCCAGGAGGGTGCCGAGCGCAAAGCCCACGCGCACCAGGGTGACATCGACATTGGTGTAATCGGCAATCCCGGCGCAGACGCCCATGAACTTGCCGTCGACCTTGTTGAGGCGGAAGCCGCTGCCGAGCGGGGCCTTGCCCTTTTCGACGCCGTTCACGCGACGGCTCCGACATAGGCACCGGCGGTCTGCGCGGTCGAGGGGGTGGAAACGGTGCCGCTGATCAGCACGAAGCTGAGCGCCAGAGCGGAAACGGCGGTAGCGAAATGCTTGGAAAGCGAAGAGATGGCGGTCATTCTTAAATTCCTTTGTCTGGTTCCGGCCGCGACCTGTGCCGCGGATGATCCAGTGATTGCAGGAGCCGTGCCAATTGCGAAAAGTGGCGGATTTTCGCCATTCGCTCGTTCGTCCCGAGACCTTGCCCTGCGATGAATGCCACGTTGTGGGAAATTTCACCAAAGTTCGGCGAACGCGCTTTCGCGTGACAGCATGAGCCTGCCCGGACTATCGCCGTGGCCCATGGGGCTCGACCGCATCACCCTCTCCCGCTTCCGCAATCACCGCGAGACCCGGCTCGACGGGACGGCGCGGTTCAACCTGCTGGTGGGCGAAAACGGCGCGGGCAAAACCAATGTGCTGGAGGCGCTGTCGCTGCTCGCCCCGGGCCGGGGGCTGCGCCGCGCGGCCCTGCCCGACATGCCCGCCCAGCACGGCGACGGCGGCTTCGCGGTCAGCGCGCAGCTGGAAGGCGGGGTGCAGCTTGGCACCGGGGTACGGCCCGAGCGGCCCGGGCGGCGGATCGTTCAGGTGAACGGCGCGGAGGCTCCGGCGCTGCGGCTCGCCGAATGGCTCTCGATCGGCTGGTTGACCCCGGCGATGGACCGCCTGTTCGCCGAGGGCGCGGGTGCGCGGCGGCGGTTCCTTGATCGGCTGGTGCTGGCGCTGGAGCCCGCCCACGCCCGCAACGCGGCGCGGGCCGAGGGCGCCCTGCGCGAACGCAACCGCCTGCTGGCGGGTGATACGGAGCCAGACCCCGCCTGGCTCGACGCGCTGGAAATTCAGCTGGCCGAGGCCGGGGCGCTGGTGGCCGAGGCGCGGGCGCGGCTGGTGGAGCGCCTCTCCAGCGAGCTCGCGCTGCTGCCCGAGGCGCCCTTTGCCCGGCCCGAGCTGACCTATCGCCCCGGCGGACCGCTGGGCGCGGACGAACTCGCCGCCGCGCTGAAGGCTGGCCGCCCCCGCGACCGCGCGGCGCAGCGCACCCTGACCGGCCCGCACCGCGATGAACTGGGTGTGGTCATGGCCGGCAAGGGCCAGGCGGCGGCGGACTGCTCGACCGGGGAGCAGAAGGCGATGCTGATCGCGATCACCCTCGCCCACGCCGGCCTGCTCGATGCCGCGCGCCCCGCGCTATTGCTGCTCGACGAGGTCGCGGCGCACCTCGACCCCGTCCGGCGCGAGGCGCTATTCGATCGCCTGCGCGAGGGCGGCGCGCAGGTCTGGCTGACCGGCACCGAACTCGCCCCCTTCGCCGCCATCGAGGCCGAGGCGGCGGTCTGGCGGATCAGCGAGGGGCTGGCGGAGCGGCTGGGCTGACCGGCAGCGCACCGGCGATCTGGTCGATCGTCTCGGTCACGAGCAGGGTCACCCCGGCATCGTTGGGATGGATCCGGTCGGCCTGGATCAGGTCGGGCCGCCCGACCACCGGCTGGAGGAAGAACGGCACCAGCCGCGCCCCGTATTCCTTCGCCAGCGCCGGATAGATCGGGTTGAACTTCGCCGCATAGTCCGCCCCCAGGTTGGGCGGGGCGAGCATCCCCATCAGCACCACCGGAATGCCCCGCGCCTTGAGCTTGCCAAGGATCGCGGCCAGGTTCTTGCGGGTTTCCTCAGGCGGCAGGCCGCGCAGCATGTCGTTGCCGCCCAGGCTGATCAGCACCAGCTGCGGCGGCTTGTCCATGCTGTCGATCACGAAGTCGACGCGTTGCAACCCGCCCGCGGTGGTATCGCCCGAAACCCCGGCGTTGGTCATCTTCGCATTGATCCCGCGTGCGCGCAGCGCCCCTTCGATCCGCGCGGGATAGGACTGGCTCGGATCGAGCCCGTAGCCCGCGAACAGGCTGTCACCGAGCGCGACGATCCGCATCTCCTCGCCCACCACAGGCAGCGCGGCTGGCGCGTCGCCGGAGGCAGAGGCGCTGGCCGCTGCCTGCGGCGGAGCGGCCGGCTTGTCGGTGCCGCAGGCGGCCAGCATGGCCATTAGGGCAAGAGGGGTTGCAAGTCGCTGTACGGCATTCCATTTCATCGTGCGAACTCCTCGCATTAATTCCCCTCTAGCTATGGCATCGCGCTGACGTGACAAGCCCCCTTCCGGCGATTGCCGCCAAAGACCTTACCCTTCGCCTTGGTTCCGGTGACAGCGCGGTGGAAGTGCTGCGCGGTGTCGGCCTGACCGTGCCGCTGGGCCAGACGCTGGCGCTGCTTGGGCCCTCCGGCTCGGGCAAGTCGAGCCTGATGGCCGTCCTCTCGGGGCTGGAACGCGCGACATCGGGCAGCCTGACGATTGCGGGCGAGGACTTTGCCGCCCTGTCCGAAGACCAGCTCGCCGCCGCGCGGCGCGGGCGGATCGGGATCGTGCTCCAGGCCTTCCACCTGCTGCCGACGATGACCGCGCTGGAAAACGTGATGACCCCGCTGGAACTGGCCGGCATGACCGATGCCCGCCCCCGCGCCGAGGCGGAGCTTGAAGCGGTCGGGCTTGGCCACCGCCTCAACCATTACCCGGCGCAGCTTTCGGGCGGCGAGCAGCAGCGCGTCGCCATCGCCCGCGCGCTCGCCCCCCGCCCGCCGCTGGTCTTCGCCGACGAGCCGACCGGCAACCTCGACGCCGCAACCGGCGCCGGGATAATGGACCTGCTCTTCGCCCGCCGCGCCGAGGCCGGGGCGACGCTGGTGATCATCACCCACGATGCGGCCCTCGCCCAGCGCTGCGAGCGGGTGATCACGCTCGGCGACGGGCGTATCGTCAGCGACAGCGCCCCGGCGTGAGCGCGCCGCTCTCCTGGCGCACGGCCTGGGCGATTGCCCGGCGCGATCTTTCCGCGCGGTTCCGGGGGCTGCGGCTGCTGCTGGTCTGCCTATTCCTTGGCGTGGGCGCGCTGGCCGCGATCGGCACGCTGACGGGCGCGATCGAAAGCGAGCTCGACGGACGCGGGCGCACGATCCTGGGCGGAGACATCGAGGTTTCGGTCTGGCAGCGCGCCCTGTCCGATGCCGAGAGAGCGGCGATTGGCCGACTCGGCACGGTCTCCACCGGCACCCGAATGCAGGCGATGGCCCGCGCCGACGATGATTTCGCCGCGCCGGTCGAACTGAAGGCGGTCGATGCGCGCTGGCCGCTGGTCGGCACCGCGCGGCTGAAGGACGGGCGCACGGTCAAGGCTCCTGCCCCGGGCGAAGCCTGGCTGGCCGAAGGCGCGGCGCAGCGGCTGGAGGTCGGTCCCGGCGACCGGCTGACCATCGGCACCGCCACGGTGCGCGTCGGCGGGATCCTGGCCGACGAGCCCGACCGTCTGGGCGAAGGCTTCACCCTTGGCCCGGTGGTGATCGTCAATGCCGCCCTGCCCGACGCCGCCGGCCTGACCGCACCGGGCGCGATGTACCGCAGCAAGGTGCGCCTCGCCCTGCCCGCCAGCGCCGACCCGAAGGCTACGGTCGAAGCGCTCAAGCGCCAGTTCCCGACCTCAGGCTTCGAATACCGCACCCGCGACCGCGCGGCGCCGGGGGCGGAACGCTTTGTCAGCCGGATGGGCGAATTCCTCGTCCTCGTCGGCCTTGCCGCGCTCGCCATTGCCGGGATCGGGATCGGCGGCGGGGTTTCCTCCTATCTCGAGGCCCGGCGCTCCAGCATCGCGACGCTGAAGGTGCTGGGCGCTTCCAGTACCGACATCGCCCGCATCTACCTGCTGCAAATCGCCGCCGCCGCGCTGGTCGGCAGCCTTGCCGGACTGGTCGCGGGGGTGCTGGTGACGCCGCTGTTCGCGGCAGCGCTGGGCGATCTCCTCCCGGTCGCACGGGGGCTGGTGTTCGATCCCGCCGCCCTGCTGCGGGCGATGACCTATGGCCTGCTGGTCGCGCTGGTCTTTGCGGTGCCACCGCTGCTCGCCGCGCGGCGGTTCCCGGCAATGGCGCTGATGCGCGCGCGGGTGACGCCGCTGCCCGCCAACCGCCGCGAATTGGTGCTTCCCGCCGGTCTGGGCCTGGCTGCCATCGCCGCGCTCGCCATGCTCACCGCCGCGCAGCCGCTGGTGACGGCGTGGTTCCTGGCCGGGGCGCTCGGCCTGCTTGCGCTGCTCGGCGGACTCGGCTGGGCGATCCGCGCCGGGGCCGCCCGCCTGCCCCGCCCGCGCAGCCCGCTGCTGCGCCTTGCCCTCGCCAATCTCCACCGCCCCGGCGCGCAGACCGGCGCGCTGGTGACGGCGCTGGGCTTCGGCCTGTCGGCCTTCGTCCTGCTGGCGGCGGTGCAAACCAGCCTCGACGCCAATATCGAGCGGCGCGTGCCGGCCCGCGCGCCGGACTATTTCGTGCTCGACGTGCCGCGCGACCGGGCGGAGCAGTTCCGCGCGACGGTGGACCTTGCGGCTCAGCACGCCGAGGTCCGCACCGTTCCGGCGCTGCGCGGTTCGATCCTGGCCTATGGGCCGAAGCAGGCGATGGTGCGCGTCTCCACCCTCAAGACCATTCCCGAGGAGGCCTGGCCGCTGCGCGGCGAACGCGGGCTGACCTATGCGGACGCAGTGCCGGAAGGCAACACGGTGACCGCCGGGGAATGGTGGCCGAAGGACTATGCGGGCGAGCCGCTGGTTTCGATCGACGAACGGCTGGCGCAGGCGCTGGACCTGAAGATCGGGGACTATCTGGGCGTGGGGCTGCTGGGGGTGGAGCGCACCGCGCGGATCGCCTCGCTGCGGCGGATCGACTGGGATTCGATGGGCTTCAACTATGTGCTGGTGTTCAGCCCCAATGCGCTGTCCGACGCGCCGCACAACCTGGCCGCGACTATCGACCTGCCCGACGGCACGGCTGACGGGAACGCGCGCGGCGCCCTGCTGCGCGCGCTGGTGCGCAACTTCCCGTCAAGCTCGGTGATCGAGGTCGGCGGTGTGCTGACCCAGGCGCGCGCGCTGCTAGGGCAGGTCAGCGTGGCGGTGCTGGCCGCCGCATCGGTGGCGGTGCTGGCCGGGGTCGCCGTGCTGCTGGGCGCGATCGCCGCGGCGCGGGCGAGCCGCCTGTATGACAACGTGATCCTGCGCGTGCTGGGCGCCAGCCGGCGGCAGTTGCTGGCGCTGCAGGCGCTCGAATACGGGCTGCTGTCAGTACTGCTGGCGGGCGTGGCGCTGGCGCTGGGCAGCGGCGTCGCCTGGCTGGTGGTGGTCCAGCTGTTCGAATTCGACTGGCTGCCCGATTGGGGCGAAGTGCTGGCCGTGCTGGCGGGCGGCCTTGCGCTGGTGATCCTGTTCGCGCTGGGCGGATCGCTGCCGCTGCTGCGGGCCAAACCGGCGCAGGCGCTGCGGGAGCTTTGATTGCCAGCGGTCCCGGGTCGAGCCCGGGACGACGCCAACCTTCACCCGTCGTCCCGGGCCTGACCCCCCCCACACCACCCCCCCGCGCGCGGGGCCCTCCCGGGCCCCCGCTGGCCGACTGGCGCGACCGGTGCTTACGAAAACACGTCCACCGCGCCGCGTCCCTTGGGGTCGGGACCGAACTTGTTGTCGCCCGCCGTGCCATCGAGGCACATGAACACGAAGACCACGATCCCGCCGAGGTACGGGAAGAAATAGAGCAGGTAGAGCCAGCCGGTCTGGTCCTGATCGTGGAAGCGCCGAACGGTAACGGCGATGTTGGGCAGGAAGGTGCCAAGCCAGAACAGCGCCATCAGCCCAAAGCCGATCCAGAACAGCGGGCCGGGTTCGGAGCCGGGCTGATCCATCTTGCTCCACGGCACTCCGGCAAGCACGATCGCAAGGCAGAACAGGTAGACCAGTACCTGGAACAGCTGGAACATCCAGTATTCCTTGCGCTGCGAACGGCCTTCGAAATCGACATAGCGCCGCAGCGCCATGGTCATCCAGTCCATGAGAATTTCCTGCTTGGGTTGGTTCAATCGGGAAAGGCCGGCACCCCTGCGGGCGCCGGCCTCTTCAGTGTTACTGGTCCGGCGCCGGTCAGGCGACGGGGCTGGCGTTTTCTTCCGCCTTCGGATCCGGCCCGAAGCGGTTGGGCCCGCGCGTGCCTTCCAGGAACATCAGGATGATGCCGTAGATCGGCACCAGGATGAACCAGCCGGACTTGTCCTGATCGTGGCAACGGCGCACCGACACCGCGATCGACGGAATGATCGTGGCCACCCAGAACAGCATCAGGACGATCCCCATGACCGAGGAGAGCCCGCCGCCCGACACTTCGCCGGTTTCGGGATCGACCGTCATCGAGGCGGCGCCCATGC
Source organism: Novosphingobium sp. (assembly GCA_041912655.1). GTDB lineage: Bacteria > Pseudomonadota > Alphaproteobacteria > Sphingomonadales > Sphingomonadaceae > Novosphingobium. The sequence goes on from JAYRMP010000010.1 coordinate 51,608, forward strand.
CCGAGATCATCATCAGCACGAAGTAGACGGCCATCACGAACAGATAGAACATCCAGTATTCCTTGCGCCGTGACCGGCCCGAGAAGTCGGCATAGCGCTTGTACGGCATCAGCATCCAATCGAGTGTGCGGGGACAGGACTGATTAGAGTCCGGGGAAAGCCGGGGAACTCCGGGTTCATGCGGGGCAATTGGCGGTTTTCTGCGCATTCGTGGCCTCGCTAGCGCGAAAAATCGGGCGTTTGACTGTCTAGAGTGGTGGTTAATTTATTGGTTGCCGGGACAGGATCGTTTGGAGTGGCGGCAAGACTGGCGATTGCCTCTTAGTGGCGGAAAACTGCCGTTCATGGGCTTCTCATAGTGCTGTGAGAGGGGCTTGAGGGGCCTCTGAACTGGGCGAAGTTGGACATTTAGCGCGCCCAGTTCGAAAATTGGGCCTTGGTGGCCTGAAACCCGCAGAAAACCTACTTCTTAAGGGGACGCCGGAGCACCCGACGTCGCGTTTCGACACTCCGGAAGTTGGACACTTTTCTCGCGCTCCCAGCGGGCAATTCAGCCCAGGGATTTGCTCTGACCTAGCGAGATGGTGCGCGCCTTGGCGCGGGTGCGGTGGCCTTCCTCGATCCAGGTGAGCGGCCCCAGGTGGCAGGTGTCACCTGTCCCCGGAAATGCCAGGCCGTGGTCGATAGCGAGGCGCATCAGATCGTCGAGGTTCTCGCGCCAGGGGCTGTAGCGCTTCTTGCCGCACCACAGGCGGTAGACCTTGAGCGGGCTACGCTTACCAATGCCCTTGCTGTTCATGCCAATCGTCATCCGGCCAATCCTGATCGGGCCCGATATCACGGTTCGAGGACGGCGCCCGATGCTGATCTGGCACGACAGGCACTGCCCCGTCGAACGCCAGGCGTATCCAGGCGCCGAAGGGCGCCGCAGCCTGGAACACGGCGCGGTGATCGCGTCCGCTGCGGATCAGGCCGCCGATCAGGCCGGCCCGCTCTGCAGTAAGGTAGCCGAGCTGGGCACCGTGGTTAGAGAACACCGCCACCGCCCGCTCGTCAGCCGGGTTTAGCGGTTCGATCCGCAGCTCCACCGGCTGGCCCGGCTGGCACCTGGATATCTCGGCGCGCCGATCGGAGCCGTCGGCGTTTCGATAGAGAGCGCCGACCACCGCAAGCGATATTGCCCCGCCCTCGCGCATCAGTGGCGCTTCACCACCGCGACCACGCGGCCGACGATGTGCAGATCGCCGTCAGAGGCATAGTCATCCCGCACGAGCTGGTTGTCCGACATGATCCGGACCCTGCCATCGGGCATCGGGCGGAGGCGCTTGATCATGCCGACGCCGCCAAAAATGCAGGCCCACAGCTTGTCAGATTTGACCTGATCGAGGCGCGCCTGGCCGCGATCGCAGATCACGATGTCATGATCGCTGATGGTCGGCTCCATCGAGTCGCCAGAGCCATCGGTGGTGAACAGAAGCTCGGGCGCCGAATGGGTGTACGCGCGGAGCCAGGAGCGGGAAAACGTGACCTTCTCCGCCTCGATCGCCTCATTGTCGATAAAGGTGCCGCCAAGGCCATAGGCCATGTTGATCTTGTCGATCTGCACGAGGTCCTGCGCCGGTTCAGCGGCTGGCGAAGGGGGTCGAACAATCGGGCCCAAGCCATACTCTTCCCAGCCTGGGAACTCCGGAAACGCAGCCTGGAGTTTTTCAAGCGCTGCGCGCCCAAGACGGGAGGGCGAGTTCCCATTGTAAGGGCGGTTTACCGTGGTCACCGCCACGCCAGCCCGCTTCGCAAGGGCGGCCGGCTTTAGCTGGGTGAATTCGACCAGACGTCGGATTAGCTGAGTATCTTCTGCCAGTCTGTCCATAGGGCACGACCTTAGCAACTTCGCTAAATAGCGGTGTTAGCATTTTGGCTCTTGCAGGTTAGCTAAATAGCTAATATCAAGATGCCCATGAACCAGGAAACTATCATCGCCGATATCGAGGCCAGGGCCTGGAGCGTCGGCGTCTCGATTGGCGCCCTGTGCCGCGAGGCCGGGGTTCACCCCACGACCTTCAGCCGCTGGAAGAAATCGGAGCGGAATCCCGAGCCGATCGGCGCCACGCTGCATTCGATCGGCAAGCTCTACGACGCGCTGGCCGTTTTCGAGGCCAAGGGTCGCCGCCGCGCCCGGAGGGCGGCATGAGCGGCTCGGTTAGCCGGGATCATCGTCGTTCGCGGCAGGCCATGGCCCCGCAAACGGGTCCGGCAGATCGTCGAATGGCCAAAGCGGCGGAAAGTTCTGCCGAAGCAGCTGCGCAACCGTTGCAGCCTGAAGCAGCATCATCGACTTCGGGATTCCCGTGCCCGCCGAAAAGCCATATCGAGTGGCGAGGTCGAGCAGTGCTGATCCGCAGCGGACGGTATAGGCTGACGCTATCAGAAACGGGTCGCGTCCGTCAAGGTGGTGTAATTTCGGCTGTGGCCGTGGGCCATCGTCAGGCGGCTTTGGCGGTGATGTGTAGGGGCTGATTTTCCTCCTCGATCATGGGTTGGT
>JAYRMP010000011.1:0-52956 GCA_041912655.1 Novosphingobium sp.
TCATGCTGCTGCTGCGCGAACAGGGGCTGGACACCTGCCCGCAGGAATTCCTCTCGCTTTATGCCAAGCTGATCAAGGGCTTCCTTGGCGTGTCGGATGAAAGCCACATCTTCTTCTGCGGCATTGCGATCGGCTACCGCGACGAGGAAGACCCGGTGAACGCGTTTGACCGCAAGCGCGAGCCGCTCGACAGCAAGGTGAAGTTCCTCGGGTTCTGATTGGGGCAGGGCAAAATGAACGTTTCCGAAGCCGTGACTTCGCGCCGCTCGATCCGCGCCTTTCTCGACAAGCCGGTCGACCGCGAAGTGCTCGCGCGCGTGCTGACCAAGGCGCAGCGTTCGCCGTCGGGCGGCAATACCCAGCCGTGGAACGTGATTGTCCTGACCGGCCAGCCGCTTGCCGACATGCTCGCCCGCGTGGCCGAGGTGATCCCGCAGGGGCTCGCCGCCTATTCGCCCGAATACAACGTCTATCCGCCGGAACTCGACGGCGCCTACCAGCAGCGTCGCTTCGGCGTGGGCGAGGCGATGTACGCCGCGCTGAACATCCCGCGCGAGGACAAGGCCAGCCGGCTCAAGTGGTTCGCCCGCAACTTCCAGGCCTTCGGCGCGCCAGTGCTGCTGCTGCTCCACACCAAGCGCTACATGGGCCCGCCGCAGTGGGCCGACATGGGGATGTGGCTGCAGACCGTCTCGCTGCTGCTGCGCGAGGAAGGCCTCGATTCCTGCATGCAGGAAGCCTGGGCGGTCTACACCAAGCAGATCCGCGAAAGCGTGGAGATCCCCGACGATCACATCTTCTTCTGCGGCATGGCAATCGGCTGGGGCGACCGCGATGCGGCGATCAACAGCTTCGAGGTCCCGCGCGCGCCGGTTGAGGAAGTGGTGACCTGGCAGGGGTTCTAGGGTTCTGACGTCGTCCCGGACCTGATCCGGGACCGGTGGCGGGCAGGAGCATCCCTTCGCCGTTTCAGCTACGCGATTGCCAGCGATCCCGGGGCGAGCCCGGGATGACGCTTGCGCGCGGCGGAGGCTCGGGGCAAATGCGCGCCATGACGCAAGCCCACCCGCTCAGGCTGTTCAACAGCCTGACCCGCCAGCTCGAAGAGTTCCAGCCCGTCCACGCAGGCGAGGCGCGGGTCTATTCGTGCGGGCCGACGGTCTACAACTACCCCCACATCGGCAACATGCGGGCCTATGTCTTCGCCGACATTCTGGGGCGCACGCTGAGCTTCAAGGGCTACACGCTCACCCACGTCATCAACATCACCGATGTCGGCCACCTCACCGACGATGCCGACGCGGGCGAGGACAAGATGGAGAAGATGGCGGCGCAGCAGGCGCAGTCGATCTGGGACATCGCGCAGCACTATACTCAGGCCTATTGGGCCGACATCCGCGCGCTGGGCATCCGCCAGCCGGCCAAGTGGACCATCGCGACCGAATACGTGCCGCAGATGATCGAGTTCGCGAAGACCATCGCGGCCAAGCACTGCTACGAGCTCGACAGCGGGCTCTATTTCGATGTCTCCACCGTGGCCGACTATGGCCGCCTCGCCCGCGCCCAGACCGACGAGGGTGAGGGCCGGATCGAGGCGGTGGAAGGCAAGCGCAACGGTGCCGACTTCGCAATCTGGCGCAAGACCCCGCCGGGCGAGAAGCGCCAGATGGAGTGGGATTCGCCTTGGGGCCGGGGCGCGCCGGGCTGGCACCTCGAATGCTCGGTGATGTCGGGCGAAGTGCTGGGCTTTCCCTTCGACATCCACACCGGCGGGATCGACCACCGCGAGATCCACCACCCCAACGAGATCGCGCAGAACCAGGCGTTCTGCTGCACAAACGGGCTCGACCTGCCAGCCAATTCCGGCGCGCGGATCTGGATGCACAACAACTTCCTGGTCGAACGCTCTGGCAAGATGAGCAAGTCGGCGGGCGAGTTCCTGCGGCTGCAACTGCTGATCGACAAGGGCTACCACCCGCTCGCCTACCGCATGATGTGCCTGCAGGCGCATTATCGCAGCGAGCTGGAGTTCAGCTGGGACGGCCTCGGCGCCGCGCTGGTGCGGCTCAAGCGGCTGGTGATGGCGGTAGAGCAGCTCAAGGCGCGCGCGGAGGGCACGGCTGAACCGGGGCCGCGTTTTGCGCCCTTCCTCGAGCGGTTCGATGCGGCGGTGTCGGACGATCTCAACACCCCGGTCGCGCTGACCGTGCTGGACGAGGTCGTGGCGCTGAAAAAGGTCGATCCGGCGGAAAAGCTCGGCGCAATTGCTGCGATGGATGCAGTGCTCGGGCTGGGTCTGCTCGAATTCAGCCGCACCGACCTGCGCCTGCGCCCGAAATCCGCAACTATTGCCGAAGACGAAATCGAAGCTATCCTCAACGAACGCAAGGCAGCCCGTCAGGACAAGGACTTCGCCCGGTCCGACGCGCTGCGCGATGATCTTGCGAACAGGGGAGTTGAAGTGATGGACGGAGATCCGCTCGGCTGGGAATGGAAGCTCGCATGAGGGCGCGTTACGGATGGGCATTGGTGCTGGCCGCACCCGTGCTGCTTGCCGCCGCCCCGGCCAGGAAGTCGCCGCTGGAGACCCAGGTCGATGCGGCAATCGCGAATATCTTCGCGCCCTATCGCACCGAAGCGGAAAGCAAGCCCGAATGGGACCGGCCGCTGTTCACGCCGGAGCTCAAGGGCATGATCGTCAACTGGCAGAAGGCGATTGGCGAAGACCTGACCGCGCTTGGCGAAGCCGGGTGGTTCTGCGAATGCCAGGACTATGATCCCAGGGCCTACCGGATGAAGCGCACGGCGATCAGCACACTCGCCCCGGGCAAGGTCGAGGTGAAGTACACCGTGGGCGTGGTTGCCGGGATGAAGGCGCCCCAGCGCCTGATCCTGGTGCGCGACGCCAGGGGACGCTGGCTGGTCGACGACCTGTTCACCGAAAGCATGCCCAAGGGCCTGCGCGCCGGTCTGGCCCTGGAAATCTCCGACCCCAGCAGTCGGTGATGCGGCTCTGGCGCCTGACCCGAGCGCCGTTCGCGGCGCTCGATGGGGAGGGCGCCAGGCTTCACGGTAGCCGCTATGCCCCGCCGGGCTCGCGGGTGGTGAGTCTGGCCAGCGAGGCCGGTCTCGCCGTGCTGGTGGCGCTGCGCTACCAGCCGGCCGACCTGTCACAGGCCCCGGACGACCTGGTGCTGGGCTGGACCGAGGTTGATGCCGTTCCGCTGCGGGTGCCCGATTCGGACGAGGACCGGGTCCGTGCCTTGGTCGGGGACTGGCTGGCTTCGCGCCGCTCACTGCTCTGTGCGGTGCCATCGCGCGTCCTGCCCGAAGCCGACGTGGTGCTGATGAACCCCGCGCACCCGCAAGCGGCGCAGGTGCCGCCGCTGACTTGCCGCCCGTTCGATTTTGCCCAATGCCTGCACCGCCCGCCGATGCTCGATGCTTTCAGGGAATCCCGATGACCGTTGCCGTCCTCAATGCCGTGCTCAAACCGCTGATCGAAACCCGCCTGCCCGATTGGCTGGACGTGCGCTGGTACGCGACCAAGCAGGAAGCCTTCGATCTCGCCCCGCAGGCGGAGATCGGCTGGTTCGACTTCTTCCGCCGCGATGACATGGCGACAGCGATCGGCGCGGCGGAGCGGCTGAAGTGGCTCACCTCGGTGTTCGCCGGGGTAGAGGCTTTCCCGCTCGATCTGCTGCGCAAACGCGGCGTGGTGCTGACCAACGGCGCGGGTATCAACGCGATCCCCATCGCCGAATATGTCGTCATGCTGATGCTCGCTCATTCCAAGGACTACCGCACGGTGATGCGCGCGCAGGACCGGCGCGAATGGCTGAAGGATTCGCCGGGCAAGCGCGAGCTGTGGGGCAGCAAGGCGCTGATCCTGGGCTATGGCGCGATCGGGCAGGAAATCGACCGGCGGGTCGCGCCGTTCGGGGTGGAGGTCAGCAAGGTCCGCCGCCACGCCGCGCCGGGTGTGCTGACCGGCGAGGAATGGCGGGCGCGGCTGGGCGAGTTCGACTGGGTGATCGTTGCGGTGCCGGCCACGCCGGAAACCGAGGGGCTGCTGGGCGCGGCGGAGATCGCGGTGCTGAAGGGCAACGCGGTGGTCGTCAACGTCGCGCGGGGCAGCGTGATCGATCAGGCGGCGCTGACCCAAGCGCTGGTCGAGGGGCGGATCGGCGGCGCGCTGCTCGATGTCACCACGCCCGAGCCGCTGCCTGAGAGTGACCCGCTGTGGGGTCTGGAGAACACGCACATCACCATGCACCTGTCCGGCCGGGCGCAGGAACTCGCCAACCAGCGCGCGGCGGACCGATTTATCGACAACCTAGGGCGCTACCATCGCGGCGAGTCGCTGGAGCCGGTGGTCGATTACGCGCTGGGCTATTGAGGGCGAGGCGGCGGTTCGGTCGGCAGGAAAAGCTGGACCCCGGCTCAAGTCCGGGGCGACGGGCCCCTCTCGTTGTTATCCGTCACCCCGGACTTGATCCGGGGTCCAGCTACCTTGCCGCTTTCACTGATCCTCCAGCAGCAGCAACTGCACTTCAACCTCCAGCAATGGCTCGGGCAGCAGCACGTGATCGGCGCTGATCACAGCCGCGTCCGCTACCAGCTGGCGGGGAATCGCGAATTCGTGTTCGGGCAGGGCGGCGATGAACTGCTCGCCCGCTTCCACCGCTTCCTCCCCGGTGAAGGCCAGCCGCACCGTGTGGCGCGAGCCGGAAAAGGTCGCGCTGGCCCAGGCGCGTTCGCTGTGCTGGACCAGCGCGGCCTGGCCCCGGGCGAGTTCGAGCAGGGCGGAGAGCAGGGGCAGCCACGGCGTGCGCTGCCGCGCCGCGCCCCCGCCAAGCGCCTGGGTCATCGAACGGGTGGCGACGGGATCACTGAGCACGGGCTTCCTCCAGGTAGATGTTCATGAAATGTTCCACACGTTTCGCGGTGCCGGCACGGGGAGTGCGGCCATTGCGCAGATCTTCGACGAAGCGCGGATCGTGCACTGCCAGCCGCCCGAACTTGGTCCACGGCATGCCGGTCTCGCGCAGGAAACGTTCGATACGTCGGATCAGCATGAATGGCCCCTTTTCTTGCCGTGGTGGGAGCGAATCGCTCAAGGAATAATCCTTTTGTCGTAGGGCAAATCCTACTTGTCTAGGAAAAATACATCGGCTATGTGCGAATGATGGTTACCACCGATCCGCGCGCCCGTTTGCTCGCCCTGGCCACCGAACGCGGTGCCAGCCTGTCTGGCCTGTCAGAGCTGATCGGGCGCAATTCCACATATTTGCAGCAGTTCATCCGCAAGGGCAGCCCGCGCAAGCTGGAAGAGACGGACCGCCGCACGCTCGCCCGCTTCTTCGGCGTGGACGAGGCGGAACTCGGTGCGCCAGAGGAAAATTCCCCCGGTAATGCGGGCGCTCTGCCGGGAAAAACCCCGCGCGGCGAATGGATCGACGTGCCGCGCCTGCCGCTGGGGGCCTCGGCCGGGCCGGGCGCGCTGGCGCTGGAGGAACTGCCGATCGGCGCCTTCCGCTTTTCAGCGCGCTGGCTGCGCCAGCAGGGGCTCGATCCCGCGCAGCTTTCCGCGATCCGGGTGGAAGGCGATTCGATGGAAGCGACCCTGCGCGATGGTGACGAGATCCTGGTCGACCGCACCCCGCGACCCTTGCGCGATGGCATCCACGTGGTGCGCACCGGCGATGCCCTGCTGGTCAAGCGGCTCGACACCGGCCGTCCCGGCGTGATCGCGCTGGTCAGCGACAATCCGGCCTATCGCACGCTGGAACTGCGGCCCGACGAAGTGCAGGTGATCGGCCGCGTGGTGTGGAAAAGCGGGCGGCTTTAGCCGTCAGCCCCAGCCGAAGCCGAACAGGGTGGGGGCGAGGACGTTCCACCATTGGCTGCGGGCAATCAGCGGCTCGACCGCGTGGAACGGGATCAGCACCAGCGCGGCCCCCAGCGTTGCCGGGTGAATGCGGCCCAGCTGCCGCCGGTCATGCAGCGCGAGCAAGATCAGGACCGCGTCCGCAATCAGGTTGGGCGCCATGTCGAGCCACGGAAACGGCATCGGCAGGTGCAGCGCGATGCGCGAAAAGGCCGGTCCGAACAGGTTGAGCAAGGCGATGAACATCAGCCGCCGGTGCCATTCGATCCGCCGGCTTGCCTCGAAAATGGCCCAACCGAAGGCGGCGCTGAACACCAGGATATCGACGAGGTTGTAGAGCGAGAATTCGAAGGGCAAGGCCATGCCGCGGCTCTGACGCTCGGTGGCGGAAGTGATTGCCTGCCACAGGCCCAGCGGCAGCATCGCCCCGGCCAGCGCCACGCCAGCAAGGCCCAGCTCCCGGTGCTGCCGCACCTTGCCTGCCTGCAACAGCTGCGTCTGGACCACGTAGAGCCCGACCCAGGCAAAGAACGCCGCGCCGTGGAGGTGACGCAGCAGGGTGAAGCGCTTCGCGCCCGTGGCCAGCGGCATGAAGTATGTCGCCATGAAGCTGGCCAGCACCAGCAGCGCCAGCACCACGGCGCTCACCGCAAAGAACCCGTTTCGCTTGCCAGCCGAAGCCCCGCCATTCCTGCCGGTCATCGCCGCGTTCTCCCCCCGCCTGCGGGGAGACTAGCACCGGGGGGAGGCAGGACAAGCGGCTCGGCCTGGATTTTCCTACGTGGCGAGGCGCTGGTACTGTCGCCGATGCTCTTTGAACTGTGCATATCTCGGCGGCGCGGAGGCCGTGCCACCGGGCCTGGGCCGCTTCGCGCTTCCTTTCAGGACAGTGTCCACTGTGTCCATCCATTCAGGAAACTGCGCCTTTTGCTGAAGGGACTTGCCCCGCGCGCGCTCCCTCGCCATGTCATGCGGCCATGACCACACAAGCCGAACCGCCGATGCGCGTCGGGATCATTCCCGTCACTCCGCTGGAACAGAACTGCTCGCTGATCTGGTGCACCAAGACCATGAAAGGCGCGCTGATCGACGTTGGCGGTGATCTCGACAAGGTCCGCGCCGGGGTCGCCAAGGCGGGCGTGACGGTGGAAAAGCTGCTCGTCACCCACGGCCACATGGACCACTGCGGCGCCACCGCCACCCTGGCGCGCGAGCTGGGGCTGAAGATCGAAGGTCCGCACGAGGATGACCGCTACTGGCTCGACCGGCTGGAGGATTCGGGACGGCAGTACCGGATGCCGGCGGAAAACTTCGTGCCGGACCGCTGGCTGAAGGACGGCGACAAGGTGACGGTGGGCGAGCTGGTGCTCGACGTGATCCACTGTCCCGGCCACACCCCCGGGCACATCGTGTTCTATCACGAGCCGTCGAAGTTCGCGGTGGTCGGGGACGTGCTGTTCGCCGGTTCGATCGGGCGGACCGATTTTCCGCTCGGCAATCACCAGCAGCTGATCGATTCGATCACGCAGAAGCTGTGGCCGCTGGGCAACGAGGTCGCCTTCCTGCCGGGCCATGGTCCGACCAGCACCTTCGGGCGCGAGCGGGCGACCAACGGCTTCGTCAGCGACTACATGCTGGGCTGAGCCGGCGGCCCGGCCCAGCAGGCAAGGCTGATCCTTACATTCGTCCGGTTGCGACCAGCACGGCCACCACGGCCAGGCCCAGCTGGCTGAGCATGGTGATGAGGGTGCCGATCGAGCGGCCCTTTTCCAGCGCGGTTCCGTCCATGCCGAGGCCATGGGCGACCCGGCCGACCATGTATACCGCGCCGACCGGAGCGAGCCAGGCGCCGCCCTTGCCGGCCAGTTCGATGCCGGCGATCAGCAGCAGCACCCAGGGCGTGTTTTCGACGAAGTTGAGCTGGGCGCGCATCCGCCGCTCCAGCAGGTCGTTTCCGCCCGTGCCGATGGAAATCTTCGCGCTGGCGCGGACCTGTCCGCAGCGGATCGCCAGCCAGAAATTGATCACCGCGGCGGCGGCAACAAGGCTCAAGGTAGTGGGCAACAGCATGTTCTTCTCCCCTGTTCGCAGGAGTTGGGCCGACGGCGCTTGCAACCCGCGCCAAATTCGGTATAGGCGCGCCTTCGCAGCCGCCGGAGCCCGTCTCCAATGCGCGGCCTTGTTAGACCGATCAAACAGTTTCAGGAACAGGTGCCGCAATGGCTGTCCCCAAGAGAAAGACCAGTCCCTCCCGCCGGGGCATGCGCCGCAGCCACGATGCGCTGAAGGTCGAAGCGTTCCACGAATGCCCCAACTGTGGCGAACTCAAGCGTCCGCACAACCTGTGCAACGCCTGCGGCCACTACAACGGGCGCGAGATCGTCGCGGTCGGGCTCTAAGCCCCTTTAGCCGGGAAACACGCACATGAGCTTGCCGCGTATCGCCGTTGACGCGATGGGCGGTGATGAAGGCGTGCGCGTGATGGTCGAAGGCGCGGCGCTGGCCCGTCGTCGCCACGATCGTTTCAAATTCCTGCTGGTGGGCGACGAAGAGCGGATCAAGTCCGCGCTCGATGCCCATCCGAACCTGCGCGCGGCGTCGGAGATCCTCCACGCCGCCGATGTCGTCTCGGGCGAGGAAAAGCCCACCCAGGCGCTGCGCCGGGCCAAGACCACCTCGATGGGCCTCGCGATCAACGCGGTGAAGGCGGGCGATGCCGGCGCGGCAGTCTCGGCTGGCAACACTGGCGCGCTGATGGCCATGGCTAAGCTGGCGCTGCGGACCATGCCGGGGATCGACCGGCCCGCGCTTTCGGCCCTGCTGCCGACGCTGGGCGACAGCGACCTCGTCATGCTCGACCTCGGCGCCAATACCGAGTGCGATGCCCGCAATCTGGTGCAGTTCGCAATCATGGGCGCGGCCTATTCGCGGATCGTCACGGGCCGCGAGCAGCCGCGCGTCCGCCTGCTCAACATCGGCACCGAGGAAACCAAGGGCACCGGCGAGCTTCAGCAGGCCGCCGCGCAGCTCAAGGCGGCGGCCGCCGAACTCAGCATCTCGTTCGACGGCTTCACCGAGGCGGACAAGCTGGGCCGGGGCGATGTCGACGTGGTGGTGACCGACGGGTTTTCGGGCAACATCGCGCTCAAGGCGGTCGAGGGCACGGCGCGCTTCGTCGCCGATCTGCTGCGCCGCAGCTTCGCCAGTTCGCTGCGCTCCAAGTTCGGCTTCCTCATCTCGCGCCCGGCGACCGAGCTGCTCAAGCATCACCTCGATCCGAACAACCACAACGGCGCGGTATTCCTGGGGCTAAACGGCGTGGTGGTGAAAAGCCACGGTTCGGCGAGCGCGCTCGGCGTGGCAAACGCCGTGGCGGTGACCGCGCGGCTGCTTGAGGAAAACCTCACCGAAAGGATCGCGGCCGATCTTGCTCGCCTTGGCGACAATCACCTGCGCCGCACTGCAAAGGCTGGTCAATGACGCTTCGTTCCGTAATGCTGGGCACCGGTTCGGCCCTGCCGCGCCGCGCGGTTTCCAATGCGGAGCTGGCGGCGAAGGTCGACACCAGCGACGAATGGATCGTGGAGCGCACCGGCATCCGCAACCGCTATCTGGCGGGTGAGGGGGAGACGACGTCCAGCCTGGCAATCGAAGCGGCGCACGCGGCCCTGGCGGCGGCGGGAGTCACGGGATCGAGCATCGACCTGATCGTGCTGGCCACCACCACGCCCGACCAGACCTTTCCGGCGACGGCCACGATCGTGCAAGAAGCGCTGGGCGCGAACGGCGGCATCGCGTTTGACGTCGCGGCGGTCTGCTCGGGCTTCCTCTATGCGATCGGCGTGGCCGATTCGATGCTGCGCAGCGGCATGGCCCGGCGCGCGCTGGTGATCGGCGCGGAAACCATGAGCCGGCTGCTCGACTGGGAAGATCGCACCACCTGCGTGCTGTTCGGCGACGGCGCTGGCGCCGTGGTTCTGGAAGCGCGCGAGGCGGAACAGGACGGTCCGGGCGTCATCGCTACCAAGCTCCACGCCGACGGCGCGCACAACGAACTGCTTTATGTCGATGGCGGTCCGTCGACCACCGGCACGGTCGGGCACCTGCGGATGAAGGGGCGCGAGGTGTTTCGCCACGCCGTGGTGAACCTCGCCAACGTGCTCGGCGAAGTGCTCGATCACACCGGCCTGACCGCCGAGGATATCGACTGGGTCGTGCCGCACCAGGCCAACCAGCGCATTCTCGACGCGACGGCCAAGAAGCTGGGCCTGCCGCCGGAGAAGGTGGTGGTTACGGTCGATCGCCACGCCAACACCTCGGCAGCATCGGTGCCCTTGGCGCTCGACGATGCCGTCCGCTCGGGACGGATCCAGCCCGGGCATCTGGTGATGCTGGAAGCCATGGGTGGTGGTTTTACCTGGGGCGCATGCCTGATCCGCATGTGAACTATCGCGGATAACCGACCGAATTATGGCGGTTCCGTTGCAATCCTCCGGCCAACCTGTATAAATCCGACTCGGGCGCACAACACTCAGTCTTGGGGGAAGGAGCAGATGCGCTCCATGAACACGTTGACCAGGGCCGATCTGGCCGAAGCCATCAACCGCAAGGTGGGTCTTTCCCGCTCGGAATCGCTCGCGATGGTCGAATCGATCCTCGATCACATGTCCCAGGCGCTCGAGGACGGGGAGAACGTGAAGATCTCCGGATTCGGCACCTTCCTGCTGCGGGACAAGGGAGAGCGCATCGGTCGCAATCCCAAGACCGGGGTGGAAGTGCCGATCACGCCGCGCCGGGTGCTGACCTTCCGCGCCAGCCAGATGCTGAAAGAGCGGATCGCCAAGGGATGAGCGGCGGGGATTTCCCTGCCGATGACGCCCGCCCGGCGGGCTTTGCCGATGGCAAGGATCCCGAGGCGCTGCGCACCATCGGTGAAGTGGCGGCGGCCCTTGGCATCCGCCAGCATGTCCTGCGCTATTGGGAAGAGCAGTTCCCCATGCTCCGTCCGCTCAAGCGCAGTGGCGGGCGCCGATATTACCGGCCCGAGGATGTCCGGCTGGTCGAGACGATCGACCGGCTGGTCCACCGCGAGGGCTATACCCTGCGCGGCGCCAAGCAGGCGCTGAGCGGTTCGCGCACCGAGGCGGAGCCTGAAGTTTCGATCCCGGCAACCATGCCTCAGTCGGCCGCTCCGTCGGCCGGCGCAGCCTTTGCCTATCGCGCGCGTTTGATCGCACTGCGCACCACGCTGGTCGGGGCGCTCCACGATTCCTGAATGAATTTCAGGCGGTTACCGGCCCCAGTGCGGCATCGAGATCGCGCGGGCGGGTGAGGTGGACCAGTCTTGCGCAGCGCTCGGTCAGGTCGGACCAGCGCTCGATATCGCACTCCAGCACGGCATAGGCTGCGGTCGGGAATTTCACTTCCACCACATCACGCAGCGGGCTTGAGCCATCGTCCGGAACGAGATCGAAGATCAGGTCTTCCAGCCCCGGATTGTGCCCGACCATCAGGATCGACCTGGGGCTTTCGCCGCTCTCGCCATCCTGTTCGCGCAGCAGGTCGATCAGCGTCGCGCTGCTGGCCAGGTAGATTCGGCGGTCCCAGTTCACTGCGACCGGACGCCCGGCGGCGTGGCAGGCGATCTCGATCGTCTCGGCGCAACGCACCGCAGGCGAGGCGAGCGTGCGATCCCAACGCAGGCCATAGTCGCGGATATGGCGGCCCATCACTGCCGCGCCGTCCCGGCCGCGCTGGTTGAGCGGACGGTCGAAATCCCGCGCGCGCGGGTCTTGCCAATCGGACTTGGCGTGGCGGAACAGGCCGAGGATCTTCACGGGTGCCTTTCGTGCTGCACGGGCTTTTCCAAAACACCGGAGCCCACGCGTTGTAAAGCCTCCTCAAGCGTCAGGCGCGTGACAGGCGTTCCGGGCGGGAAGGCTGAGAGCAGCCGGCTGGGGAAAGCGGCGGACAGGACCACGAATTTGCCGCGATCCTGCCCCGAGCGGATCAGCCGCCCGAAAGCCTGGGCCAGCCGCGCGCGGATGATCCGGTCGTCAAAGGCCGAGCCGCCGCCCGCCAGCCGCCGGGCGCGGTGGAGGATCGAGGGCTTGGGCCAGGGCACCTGCTCCATCACCACCAGCCGCAGCGAATCGCCGGGCACGTCCACCCCGTCGCGCAGCGCATCGGTGCCGAGCAGCGAGGCGCGGGGATCGTCGCGGAAAATGTCGACCAGTGTGCCCGTGTCGATCGGATCGACGTGTTGGGCGTAGAGCGGCAGGCCCGAGCGGGCCAGCCGGTCGGCAATCCGGCCGTGCACCGCGCGCAGCCGGCGGATCGCGGTGAACAGGCCAAGCACGCCACCCTGCGAAGCTTCGATCAGGCGACCATAGGCCCCGGCGAGCGCCGCGACATCGCCCTTGGGAACGTCAGTCACGATCAGCACTTCGGCCTGCGCGGCATAGTCGAATGGGCTTTCGTGGCTCGACAGGCGCGGGGCGATACCAAGGTGAGGCGCGCCGCTGCGGGCCACCGCCGCGTCCCAATCGTTCCCGTCGCGCAAGGTTGCGCTGGTCAGCATGGCGCCATGCGCGCCTTCCAGCACGGTGCGGGCGAACGGCTTCATCGGGTCGAGCCAGCGGCGGTGAATGCCCATGTCGAATTCGCGCGCCTCGGCCCGGTCGACGGCGAGCCAGTCGACGAATTCAGGGTCGGCGGGACCGCCGAGGCGTTCCAGCAGCGCCTCCCAGGCCGCGATCAGGTCGATCCGCCAGGCGAGCGAATGGCGCGCGCCCTCGATCCGGGCACGGCCCGGGCCGTCCAGCCAGTCCGGCGGTTCGGCCATGATCGCCTCCAGCCGGGTCGCGAGGCGGATCAGCGGGGTGCGCAGTTCGCCGAGCGCGGTCTGGGCGGCTCCTGCTCGTTCGATGAAGGGTCCGTCGAGCTGCGCGGCTTCGGTTTCGAGGCCATATCCGGCCTCCTGTCCCCCGCTTTCGTCGCGGGCGTAGACGGTGGCGCGGACGGCCGCGAACAGTTCCTCCAGCGGACCCGAAGGCGCGCCCTCGTTGATCCGTTGCAGCCAGCCGTCGCCAGGTAGCGCTTCGGCGGCATAACGGGCGGCGGCCACCGCCTTGCCGCCCGCCTCGTCGTAACTGGCGATGTCAGCGAGCCGCGCGGCGAGACCACGGCGGCGGCCCTTGGAGCCGCGCTCCGGCCCGATCACCCAGCGGCGCAGTTCGATCGCCTCGGCCCCGGTCAGCGCGGCGGCGAAGGTCGAATCCGCCGCCTCGAACACGTGGTGGCCTTCGTCGAGCACCAGCCGGGTCGGGCGCTGCGCCGCATCGCGCCCGCGCGCGGCGTTGACCATCACCAGTGCGTGGTTGGCGATGACCAGATCGGCCTGCGCGGATGCTCTTGCGGCACGCTCGATGAAGCATTTGCGGTAGTGCGGGCACCCGGCATAGACGCATTCGCCGCGCCGGTCGGTCAGCGCGGCCACTCCGCGCTGGCGGAACAGCGTGCCGAGCCAGCCCGGCAGGTCGCCGCCGATCATGTCGCCGTCCTGGCTGTAGGCCGCCCAGCGGGCGACCAGCTGTGCCATCACTGAGGCGCGGCCGGTGAAGCCGCCCTGCAGCGCGTCTTCCAGGTTGAGCAGGCAAAGGTAGTTCTCGCGCCCCTTGCGTACCACCACTGGCTGGCTGCCATCGGCGCGGCGCTCACCCCAGGCGCGGCGGCTTTCGCGGCGGAGCTGGCGTTGCAGCGCCTTGGTATAGGTCGAGACCCAGACCGTGCCGCCCGATTGCTGCGCCCACAGCGAAGCGGGCGCGAGGTAGCCGAAGGTCTTGCCCGTGCCGGTGCCGGCCTGGGCCAGCAGCAGGTGGGGCAGACCTTCGCGGCGGCGCGGCGCGAAGACCTGCGCGGCCTCCAGCGCATAGGCGCGCTGGGTGGGGCGAGCCTCGGCGCCTTGTCCGGTCAGCTGCGCCAGCCGGGCGGTGACCGCATCGGGATCGAGCGTGACCTGCGCCGGCTGGGGCCGTTCGGGCGCTTCCTCCCACTCGGGCAGGCGCGCGAACAGCCAGCGTTCGGCGCGCTGCGGCTGGGAAATGCGCGCGGCGAGCAGCGGCGCCCACGGCCAGCGCAGGCGGGTGAGGTTCTGCAGGGCGGACCAGGCGCCTTCGCGCTCGGCCCAGTCGGCGCTTTCGCAGCGGGACAGCAGGGCTTCCGCCGCCTGCTGGAGCAGGGTGGGAACCGCCCCGTCATCCTCCGGCTCGGCCAGATCGAGCGCGTGGGCGAGCCCCTTGGGCGTCGGCACCACGAAGCGCGCCGGGTGGACGAAAGCGAACAGTTCCAGCAGGTCGAGCCCCGACAGGTCGGGGTAACCCAGCCGGCTGGCCACCAGCGGCGCGTTGAGCAGCAATAGCGGGGTATCCGCCGCCGCGACGATTGCATCGCCCTTGCCGACCGCGCGAGTCTGGCCCTGCCCGTCGCGCAGCCAGCAGCCGCCGTGGCTGGCGTGGAGCGCGGGGAGGGGAAGCACCGGAAGGGAGGGCACTGGGGCCATGTCCCAGCGTTAGAACGAAACGGGCACGGCGCGCAAATTGATCCGGGCGGTTGACCGCGGAAAACTGCGGGTCCAGCCTTGGTCCATGCCGAATCCTGACCGCGACGCGCTGATCGCCCGCCTGCCCAAGGCCGAACTCCACCTGCACATCGAGGGCTCGCTGGAGCCGGAGATGCTGTTTGCTCTCGCGAAGCGCAACGGGGTGTCGATTCCCTTTGCTTCGGCAGAAGCGGTGCGGGCGGCCTATTCGTTCTCCAACCTTCAGGATTTTCTTGATATTTATTACCAGGGCATGGCTGTGCTGCAGACCGAGCAGGACTTCCACGACCTGACCTGGGCCTATCTGGAACGCGCCCGTGCGGACAATGTCCGGCACGTCGAAATCTTCTTCGATCCGCAGGGCCATACCGAGCGCGGCGTGGCGTTTGAAACGGTGCTCAGCGGGATCGAGAGTGCGCTCAAGGCCGCAGAGGCCAGGCTTGGGATCACCTACCGGCTGATCATGTGCTTCCTGCGCCACCTGTCGGAGGCCGAGGCCGAGGCGACGCTCGATCAGGCCCTGCCGCACCTCGACCGGATCCACGGCGTCGGGCTCGATTCGTCTGAGGTCGGGCACCCGCCATCGAAGTTCCAGCACGTCTTCGCCCGGGCGCGGGAACTGGGCCTTCACGTCACTGCCCACGCGGGCGAAGAGGGGCCGCCGGACTATGTCCGCGAGGCGCTGGACCTGCTCCAGGTCGAGCGAATCGACCATGGCAACCGCGCGCTGGAGGACGCGGCGCTGGTCCACCATCTGGCGCGTGACGGGATGACGCTGACGGTTTGCCCGCTTTCCAACCTGCGGCTCTGCGTGATCGACCGAATCGAGGACAGCCCGGTCAAGCGGATGCTCGACCTGGGGCTGAAGGCAACGATCAATTCCGACGATCCGGCCTATTTCGGCGGTTACATCAACGACAACTTTCGCGCCGTCGCCGATGCGCTCGATCTGTCGGCGGCGGAGATCGTAAAACTGGCCGAGAACAGCTTCGCCGGTTCGTTCCTGCCGGAAGCCGACAAGGCGCGGCACATCGCTGACCTGCACGCGGCAGCGGCGCTGTGACCGAGAAGACCTGGCTCACCGCCGACCGCCTGCTCGAGGATTCCTACCGCCTTGCCAACAAGGTGATCGAGGCGGGCTTTGCGCCCACCCACATCGTCGGCATCTGGCGCGGCGGGGCGCCGGTGGGGATCGCGGTGCAGGAACTGCTGGCCTACAACGGGATCGAGGCCGACCACATCGCGATCCGCACCGCAAGCTATTCGGGCATCGACCAGCAGGAAAAGGAAGTGCGGGTCTATGCGCTCGGTTACCTGATCGACACGCTGAACCCCGAGGACCGGCTGCTGGTGATCGACGACGTGTTCGACACCGGCCGCTCAATCGAGGCCTTCCTCCGCGAGCTTCGGGCGCGCTGCCGCCACAACATGCCTCAGACGGTGCGGATCGCCACCGCATACTACAAACCGAGCCGCAACAAGACGCAGCTTAAACCCGACTTCTATGTCCACGAGACCGAGGACTGGCTGGTTTTCCCGCACGAAATCTGCGGGCTGAGCCGGGACGAAATCCGTGCGCACAAGCCCGGGGCGGCGCTGATCCTGCGGGAGTGATAGGGCTTTTGCGTTAACCTGCGGGACGGTCAAGGTGGGGTGCTGTGACCCAACTGGATTGCTTCGTCACTGCGTTCCTCGCAATGACGAAGGGTGAGTTGGTCGCGCTGGGCGGGTTGGCTAGTTCGAACGACGCGGCCAATCACCCTTCGTTCGTCATTGCGAGCGAAGCGAAGCAATCCAGAGCGTCACAGCGCGGCCCGTCGACCTTGCACGTTGCTCGGCCTATTCAGCCTTCCACACCGTCCGCCCGTCCTTCACCGTTTCCACCACCTTGATCCCCCGGATGGCTTCGACCGGGGTGGTCAGCGGGTTCTTGTCCAGCACCACGAAGTCCGCGAGCAGGCCCGGTTTGATCCGACCGCGCCGCGTTTCCTCGAAGGATTGCCACGCCGGGCCGGTGGTCAGCGCCTGCAGCGCCTGATAGGCGCCGATCCGCTGATCGGGACCGCTCACCACGCCGGTCTTCGACTGGCGCGCCATCGAGGTCCACAGCATCATCCGCGTATCCAGCTTGGTCACCGGATAGTCGGTGTGGTTCGACGGGATCAGGCCTGCCTCCTGCGAGGCCTTGAGCGGACTGATGAAGCCGACCACCTCGCCGGGGAAGTTGGTCCGGTGGACATCGCCCCAATAGTAGGTGTGATTGGAGAAATAGGCCGGGCCGACCCCGATCCGCTTGTACTGCGGGATCTGGTCGGGGCGCATGAACTGCGAATGGATCACCACCGGGCGGCGGTTGTCGGCGGCCTTGATCCCCAGCGTGTCGAAGGTCCGGATCGCCATGTCGATTGCCGCATCGCCGTTGGCGTGGACGAACAACTGCCAGCCGCGCTCGTGCGCCTTGCGGGCAGCGGTCAGGAACTCCGCCTCGCTGGTTACCGGCTGCCCGTGCCACGGGTGGCTGCCGTCGGGCGAGCCGCGCGCATAATCGCGGGTGAAGTAGGCGGTGCGCGCCTGCGGAGACCCGTCGAGAATGAACTTGATGCCCTGCAACTTTACGTGGCCCTGCCAGGTGCCGAACTGCACGTCCTTGCGCGCCAGCAGCGGATCGAGCCCGCTGAAGATCGGCAGCATGGCAAGGTCCAGCTTCAGCCGCTCCTTGGCCGCGGGCGAGGTGAAGAAGGCGATGTCATTCGGCTGGCTCGCGCCTTCCTGCATCTGGGTATAGCCCTCTCGCGCATAGCGCAGCTGCGCGGCATCGATCGCATCGAGCATGGCCTTGGGATCGGGACGAGGCAGTGCCGCCATCACCGGGTACATCGCCGTTTCGAACAGCAGGCCGGTCAGCTTGCCCTGATCGTCGCTGAGCATCACCCCGCCCTTGGGCACAGGCGCACCGTCCTTCAGCCCCGCCGCCGCCAGCGCCGCGCTGTTGGCGATCAGGCCGTGGAACGAGACGTGGAGCAGCGCTACCTTGTAGTCGGGCAGCACCGCGTCGATTTCCGCGCGGGTGATGTGGCGGGCTTCCTCGAGGTTTTCCTGGTCATAGGACCACACCACCACCCAGTCGCCCTTGGCGATCCCGCGCTTCTCCGCCGCGCGCTTTACCGCCTGGAGCAGCGTCGGGATATTGCGCACCTCGCCATTGTCCGGGTCGGCCAGGTCGATCCCGCCTGCCGCCTGCAGCGCGAAGGAGAAGTGCGAATGGGCATCGATGAAGCCCGGCAGCATGGTCGCGCCCTTGAGGTTGCGGTCCTCTGCGCTCCGTCCCGCAATGCGGCGCGCCTGCTTTTCCGCGCCGGTGAACACGATCTTCCCGCCGCGCGTCACCACCGCCTGTACGGTGCGCGGCGCATCGCCCTCCATCGTCAGGATCGTGCCGCCGTGCCAGAGCGTGGCAGGTTCGCTCGCGGGCTTTGCCTCGGCGGTAGCGGCGGTCAGAGCAAACGCTCCGGCCAGGGTCAGTTGCGCGATCCGGGTAGCCATCGTCATCCTCGTTAGTGTTTTGCGCAGCGATAGGGCAATCGCGCGGCGGTTCAAGCCGCAACTTGATGCTTGCGAAGCGAGCTAGCGTGGCGTTCAATCTCCTTATGCCGAAACGCCTTGCCCTGTTGCCGCTTGTCGCCCTGCTGATCGGGGCGGCTTCCCCGCCGCAGTTCCTGCGCGAGGCGAAGACGGTGTCGATTGGCGGGAAGACGGAGCAGTGGTCGCTGGTCTGGGAAGGGCGTCCCAGCTCGATCTGCGGACCGCAGGACGTGGAAATGGCGATCACCTGCCCGTGCACCGGCTTCGCCTATGGCGAGATGGGCAAGCTGTCGCTGGTGCGCGCCGCGGGAGGGCGCGAGATCGAACGGATGGCGCTGGGGCCGCTGTTCGGGGAACTGCCGGAAAGCAATTCGGACGGGCTCGCGGCGATGCAGTGGCGGCCGATGCACGACGAAGATTTCGACGCCGGGCAGGGCGCCTCGCCCAAGTTCCTGACGCAGGTTCGCCAGCGCCCGGGGCCACGCGTGATGCGCATGGCTGATTACGACCATGACGGACAGGCGAGCGAGTTCCTGGTGCAGGTTTCAGCTGGCCCGTGCGGGCATACTGCCTATGCCGCCGTGGGTGTCAGCAAGGCGCGGCCGCGGCTGCATGCGCTGGAAAGCACCGCAGGGCAGGGCGGTCCGCTGGTGATGCCGGGTGCGGCCTGGCAGGCCCTGCTGTCCGGTTCGGGACAACGGCGGGTGACGGTCTGGCCTTGCGGCGATCACGGTGCGGAAGAGCGCAGCGAACTGGTGCTTTCCGCAAAGAGCGGCGCGATTACCGTGCGTCAGCGGAGCTATTCCTGTCCCGAGGACGGCAGCCGCGAACGGCTGCTGTCAGACGAGCCGTACTGATCCGTTCAATCGAAATAGCGTTGCGGGCTGTCGGCCCAGGCGTTGGCGCGGCGGCACATGGCCGGGATGCGGAACATGTCGACGAACAGCCAGCCCGAAGCGGCGCACAGGCCAAGGACGCCGACGACGACCACGGGGCTGGATTGGCTCCAGGCGCCTAGCAGCATCACCGCCAGACTGCCCAGGAACAGCCCGCACTGCTTCACCGCGCCGGAAGTGTCACCCAAGTAGAAGCGGTGCGCGGCAAAGGCATAGCCGAACCACCACAGCACATAGGCGAGGGCCAGCGACTTGCGCGGACCGGCTGGCTGGAGACCCGCGAGGACATCGGGTTCGGGCATGCGCCCGGCGGCCGGTTCGTGGTAGCGGGTAGAGGGGATGCCAAGCTCTGCCGCGCGGCTGCGCTCTGCGGCGAGGAATGCGGCGACCTGTGCGCTTTGCGCCGTGTCGGCGACGGCGCGCCGGGCCGGGATGGCCGCAGACTGATGTTCCCGGGGGGCAAGCCCCTTGCGGCCAAAGCTCATTGCGGCAACTCCTGATTGCCTGTTTACAATGACTTAATCTGGTTAAGGATGGCTGAAGGGCTAGAGCGCCCGCACCTTCGCGCTTGCACAACGCGCGGAATCCCGCGAAAGGCGCGGGATCATGACCGACGCCGCACTTCTCGCCGCCGCCCAGGTCTCGAAGGCATGGCCTTTCGAGGAAGCCCGCAAGCTGCTCAAGCGGTTTCCCGAGGGGAAACCGGATGGCGCGCCCGTGCTGTTCGAAACCGGCTATGGCCCGTCGGGGCTGCCGCACATCGGCACCTTCCAGGAAGTGCTGCGCACCACGCTGGTCCGCCGCGCTTATGAAGTGCTGACCGATGGCGCGCCGACGCGCCTCGTCGCCTTCTCGGATGACATGGACGGCTTGCGCAAGGTGCCGGACAATGTCCCCAACCAAGGGCTGCTGACCGCCTACCTTGGCCATCCACTCAGTCGGATTCCCGATCCGTTCAACAAGTACGAAAGCTTCGCGCACCACAACAACGCGATGCTGCGGGACTTCCTTGACCGGTTTGGGTTCGACTACGAATTCGTTTCCGCCTCGGACAACTACAATTCCGGTGACTTCGACAGCGCGCTGGCGAACGTGCTGCGCAATTACGACGCGATCATGGGCGTGATGCTCCCGACCCTGCGCGAGGAACGCCGCAAGACCTATTCACCGGTCCTTCCCGTAAGTCCGAAAACCCACCAGGTGCTGCAGGTGCCGATCGAGGTCGTAGATGCCGAGGCCGGGATCGTCCGGTTCGAGGACCATGGCGACATGGTGGAGCACTGCATCTTCGGCGGGCAGGCCAAGCTGCAATGGAAGGTCGACTGGGCGATGCGCTGGGTTGCGCTGGGCGTCGACTATGAAATGTGCGGCAAGGACCTGACCGATTCCGTGCGCGAAAGCGGCAAGATCGCCCGCGTGCTCGGCGGCCGTCCGCCCGAAGGCCTGATCTACGAGCTGTTCCTGGATGAGAACGGCGAGAAGATTTCCAAGTCCAAGGGCAACGGCCTGACCATCGAACAGTGGCTGACTTATGGCAGCGAGGAAAGCCTCGGCTTCTACCTGTTCCGCGAACCCAAGAGCGCCAAGAGCCTCCACGCCGGGATCATTCCGCGCGCGGTCGATGAATACTGGCAGTTTCGCGAGAAGATCCCTTCGCAGCCGGTCGAGCAGCAGCTCGGCAACCCGGTGTGGCACCTGCTGCGCACCAACGGCTACCATGGCGGCGAGGGCGAGAGCCTGCCGGTGACTTTCGGCCTGCTGCTCAACCTGGTGGGTGTGATGGGCCAGCATGCCACGCGCGAGCAGGTGTGGACCTATCTGGGCAATTACGTCCACGATGCCGATCCGGCAAACCACCCGGCTCTTGACGCGCTGGTCGACAAGGCGCTGGCATACAACCGCGAATTCGTCGCCCCGACGCTGAAGCGCCGCAAGCCCGATGCCAACGAGGGCGCGGCGCTGCTGGCGCTCGATGCGGAGCTCGCCCGGCTGGGCGAAGACGCCAGCGCGGAGGACCTGCAGAATCTCGTCTACGAGATCGGCAAGAACCCCGACTTCGGCTTCGAGAACCTGCGCGACTGGTTCAAGGCTCTCTACGAGACGCTGCTCGGTTCCAGCCAGGGGCCGCGCATGGGCAGCTTCATCGCGCTTTACGGCGTGGCCAACACCCGCAAGCTGATCGCCGAGGCGCTGGCCTAAGGACGGTTGTACCAGGTGTGCGTCTCGATCACGGTCGAGCGCACCGGCCGGCCTGCGGCATCGCGCGCCGGACGGAAGCGGAAGCGCTGCACGATCAGGCGGCAGGCCATCGCGTCGACCTCGGCGAAGCCGCTGGAGCGATCAATCCGGCAATTGCTGGCGCGGCCATCGGTCTCGACCGCATAGCGCACCCCCACTGACGACTGCTCGCCCGGGCCGATCAGGCCATCGGGGAAGTCGCGGATCGAGAATTTGCCCCTGATCTGGCGCGGGCCGGTTTCGAATCCGGTTCCGCTGCCCGTGCCTCCCGTGCCGCCACCGCCCGTGCCGTCACCGATGCCGCCTGCGCCCGGGCCAGGACCGGCGAGGTCGGATGCGCCGCTCTGCGCGGCGCTGCCGCTGGCGGGCGCGGTTGCGGCGGCGATGGGCGGGGGTTGGAGTATCACCGGCGATGGCGCCGCAACAACCGGCGTGGCCTTGTTCCTCAGGCCGCGCGGCGCCGGAACGCCCTTTGCGGAACTTCCGCCGGTCGCCGGCTCTGGCGGTGGCTGGGGCGGCGGGGGAGGGTCGAGGTTGACGGCGACCAGCGCGCGCAGCACCTGCGCCTGCGGCGGCAAGCGCCCCGCAAGCCCCAGCACCAGCGCCGCGCCGATCGAGCCGACCAGGACCGCCGAGACAGCCGCCGCCGCTGCGCGCGTGCGCGGCGGGCTGCCCCGGTAAGCGTTCAATGCACGCGGATCGATCGCTCCGCCATCAGGCAGGCCTGCTCGCACGCCCGGCAGTGTTCGGCGCAGATGCGGCAATGCTCGTGCATTTCGGCATGGCTTTCGCATTCCTGCGCGCAGAGCATGCAGGCCTGGGCGCAGGCCTGCAGCGTCAGGATGATCAGCGCCTCATCGCTGCCGGTGCGGCGAGTGGCGATCTTCCCGGCGGCAAGGCACAGGTCCGCGCAGTCGAGGTTGAGCCGGATGCACTGGCGCAGGTCCGCGACGCGCTCCTCGCGCAGACAGGCGTCAGCGCAGGAAATGCACACCGGCGCGCAGGTCATGCACTCCTCGATGCAGGAAATCAGCGTGTCGTTGGTGCTGCCGCGCACGTCCGGGTGGGTGGCGATCATTTCGCGCAGTTGCATGGGGGAAGGCTCCTTTCGGCTGGGTGGAAGACCAGCCTCAAGGCGCATCGACGCGTTCCGGTTCCCCCGGCGCTAACGGTTCGCCGCAATCCAGCGGTCGATTTTCGCCTCCAGCACGGGGAGCGGCAGCGCGCCCGATCCCAGCACCTGTTCGTGGAACGCGCGCACGTCGAATTTCGGTCCCAGCGCGGCCTCGGCCTTGCGGCGCAGGCGCTGGATGGTCAGCGCGCCGATCTTGTAGCCCAGCGCCTGCCCCGGCCAGGCGATGTAACGCTCCACCTCCGCCGTCGCATCGCTGCGGCCCATGCCTGAATTGGCGAGCATGTAGTCGATCGCCTGTTCGCGGCTCCAGCCCTTGGCGTGGATCCCGGTATCGACGACTAGCCGCATCGCCCGCAGCATCTCGTCATCCAGCGTGCCCCAGTGCGCCATCGGGTCCTTGTAGAAACCCATCTCGTAACCGAGCGTCTCGGCATAGAGCGCCCAGCCTTCGACATAGGCATTGTTGCCCCCGAAGCGCTGGAAATCGGGCAGCGCGGTGTTTTCCTGGGCAAGGCTGATCTGGAAGTGATGCCCCGGCGCGCCCTCGTGCAGGTAAAGCGTGACGATCCCGGTCAGAAACCGGCTGGGGAGGTCATAGGTGTTGTAATAGAAGATGCCGGGCCGGCTGGCGTCGGGCGATCCCTGGTTATAGCTGCCGCCGGCCTCGTACTTCTCGCGGTAGGCAGGGTAGGGTTCGATCAGCAGCTTGGTCCTGGGCACTGTCGAGAAAAAGCGCGGCACTTGCGCATCGACGGCCCGCCCGGTCGCCTCGAAACCCTGCGCCAGTTCTTCCGCGCGCGTCGGGTGAAAGCGCGGGTCGCTGCGCATCGTATCGAAGAAGTCGCGCAAGGTTCCCTGCGGAAAGCCCAGTTCCCGCCGCACCGCGTCCATCTCGCGCTGGATGCGCGCCACTTCCGAAAGGCCGAGCCGATGCACCGCCTCTGCGCCAAGCGGCAGGGTAGTGTGCTCCTCGATCAGCTGGCGATAGACGGTCGCGCCGCCCTTCATCGCCGAAATGCCCGCAGCCTCGCGCGCGGCGGGGAGGTATTCGCCCGACAGGAAGGCGCGGAAGCGGCGGTATGCAGGCAGCACCTCGCCGGTCACCGCCGCCTGCCACTCGGCGCGCAGCGCGGCGCGGCGATCCTCGGGGACTCCAGCCGGGAATTCGGCGACCGGGGACATGAACGGCGATTGGTCCAGCGGCTGGTCCAGCAGCGCATCGATCTGGCCGATCATGTTGCGGGTGGTGAGCTTCGTTTCGACCACGCCGGTGTCCATCCCCCGGCGGAACTGGCGTGCAGCGTTGTCCATCACCTGCGGGAAGGCGTGCAGCAGTTCCAGGTTCTCGCGGTAGTCGGCCTCGGTTGCGTAGTTCAGCGGGCCGCCCTTGGCCATCAGCGAGGCGAATTCGACGTTGAGCCCGCCGAAATGGGTGAAGGGCCGCACCGAAGTGAGCGCATCCATGTCGGGGCGCAGCCACATCGCCTCGCGGCGCTTGGAGCTGAGGAACACGTCGTAGGAAATCTGCCGTTCGGCGCTGAGCTTGCGGCGATCGATCGCACTCAGCGCCGCGAGGCTCTGTGCGACGGCGGCGCGGCGGGCGCGGGTCAGTTCATCGGTATAGACCATCCGCAGCACGCGCGGATTGGCATCGCCACCGCGATAGACCTGGCTGATCGGATCGAGCGCGTCCTCGCGGCGCTGGTCGTCCTGGAACAGCGCCATCAGCCGCTCGTCCTCGCTCGCGGCGGCCGCTTGCACGGGCGCAGGAGCAGCGAGTGTGGCGACGGGGCCAGTGCCAAGCGCCAGTGCGGCGGCTGCCAGCAGGCTCCGCCGGAATGCGATCTTCAATGCAATTACCCCCATTTGCGCGACCGGTACCACTTGGTGATGACGTATTTGACGCCCGCTACCACCGGCCGCCCGGCATGCATCGTCGCGTGATTGAGCGAGCCATCGCGCCCCGCGTTGTTCCACACGATCAGCGCTCCGCGCTGCGGCGGGATGGCGATGCCAAGCTTGACGAATTCGGTCGATCCGCCAGCCTCGACATCATTGAGATAGGCCATCGCCGTCACCGCGCGCTGGCCGCCGCGCTTCGCTTCCTGCTTCCAGTACTTCGCCTTGGTCCAGAACCAGTCCATGTGCTCGCGGAATTCCTGGCCCGGGGCATAGCGCTGGCCCTGGATCGTCTCGCCCCATTCGTGGGGAATGCCCAGCAGGTCGTCGATCCGCCGCTCGATCATCATCACGAAGGGATCGGTCGGGTCGACATCGCCCGAATAGGAGGTGCGCCAGCCCGCGCCATAGCCGTCGGTGAGCAGGCCTGACGGCTTGGCTCCGGCATCGACCAGCGCGATCAGCCGGTCGCATTCGGCGGGCGAGAGGAAATCCGCCACCGCCCATATTTCAGCATCCTCCCCCCGGATCTGCTCTACCGCAGGGTCCGCCGCCAGCCGATCGCGCACGCGGGCGCCAAGAGCTTCCAGCGCCTTGCGGTCGGGGTTGGGGCAGGGGGGGTAATCCATCGCGACCTGACTATCGGCAGGGCCGCGCCGGGCCAAGCGTTTTGCACTTGCAGGAGGCGCAACATCGGCTAATTCTCGCTGTCCATGAACGATAACACCCTGACCCCCGCCGCCTATTCGCGCGGCGCCGTCGTCCTGCACTGGCTCATTGCCCTGCTGATCATCGCCAACTTCCTGATCGCCGAACTGTCGGAAGACATGGCCAAGGAAGATCGCATGGCATGGATGGGCAATCACAAGGCCATCGGCATCACCATCCTGGCGCTGACCGTGCTGCGGATCGTCTGGCGGTTCATGCGCCCCGCGCCGCCGCTGGTCGAAACGCTGAAGGCATGGGAAGCTGCGCTCGCCAAGGTCACCCACGGCCTGCTCTATTTCCTGATGCTGGCGATCCCGCTGTCGGGCTGGGGCATGGTTTCGGGCAAGGGCAATCCGGTGTCGCTGTTCGGACTGCTGAACGTTCCCGCGCTGCCGGTCGGCCCGGACAAGGCGGTCAACGGCGTGTTCCACGAAATGCACGAAGTATTCGCGCAGGCCATGCTGGTGCTGTTCATCATCCACGTCGGTGCCGCTTTCAAGCACATGGTAGTGGACAAGGACGGCACGATGGGCCGGATGGCGCCGTGGATGAAGCGCCGGGCCTGATCCGAACCTGAGCCGGCCAAAGCAAAGGGCCTCCGTCTCGCCGACGGAGGCCCTCGCTGTTTCTTCCGGCCTCGCTTACCAGAAGAAATCGTAGATCACGTCGACCACTTCGCCGGTGTAGGTATCGACCAGCAGGGCGTCGTCGTAGTAGCGGACCCAGCGATAGGGGCCGTAGGCATCGGGCAGGCGATACTGCCAGGGATCGTTGATCCAGTAGCGGTTGCTGTAGAACAGGCTGTCGAGGAAGAAGCCGATGCTCAGCCGCCGGTACGAATAGCCGCGATAGGGCGAATAGTACGAACCCCAGCGATAGATCGACGGATTGGTCCGGCGATAGCTGAACCAGTCGTAGCGGTTGTTGGTGCGCCAGCCGTTGTTCCAGCGATCCCAGTTGCGCCCGTCGCGGTGGACGTAGCGGTTGGTGTCGCGGTAGCGGTTGTGGTTCCAGCCGCCGTTGTTGCCCTGCCAGCGATCGCCATCGCGGCGGTCGCGGTTGCCATCCCAGCGGGTGCCGTCGCGGCGGTCATTGTCGCGCCGATCGTTGTCGCGGCGCCACTGTTCGCGGCCCTGCTGGCTGGTACCCGTGTTCCATTCGCCGCGCTGGCCGCCCCAGCGCGTCTGCGGAGTGCTGCGGCCCTGCCAGTTCGGCTGCGAGGTGCGCGCTTCGCCGCCGTCGTGGCGCTCACCGCTCCAGCCGCCGCGGCGGTCGCCGCTGTCATTGCCGCTCCAGCGGGGCTGGGGAGCATTCTGGACGGGGGCAGTCTGCACAGGTGCGCTGCGGCCCTGCCAGCCCCCGCCGCCATTGCCCTGCCAGCGGACCTGCGGGGCCTGCGGCATCTGCGCCTGCGGAACCTGGGCCTGCTGCGGCATCGCCATGCGCTGCTGCGGAGCGCCCCAGGCCCGGCGGCCGTTGTTGTCACCGCCGCCATTGCCATAGCTGCGGGCCTGCTCGCGCCGCTGTTCGCCGCCGCCCGGATTGATATTGCCAGCACTCTCGCCGCCACGGTGCCAGCCGCCACGACGGCCGCCTTCTTCATCCTGCGCCATCGCCGCGCCGGGGAGCGCCATTGCCGCAAGGGCCAGCACCATCGCGGTGCCACGCCCGGTCTTGTTGAGAAGCTTCACGGCCATCGCCGTTCTCCATTCCTGCGCGCCGCACCATCGGCGGCGACCTTGGAACCGGAGATACGTGAGTCGCGCTGTCGGCAGGGTGAATGAAGTGCCAAGCCTTCCGTTCAGGTTTGTCGCCCGTGAGCTCCGGACTTTTCGCGTAGCGATTGACTGCCGCAGCGCGCGGCGTATCCTCATGCGAACCGGCCTTTTCGAGGACAGGTCTCATGCGCCGACTCTTAGCCACCATGCTGGCCCTGTTCGTCATCGTTCCTGCTGCCGCTCAGGTGATCATGGCTCGTCCGGGCGTCATCGCGCCGCGCGTACCGCAGGTTCAGTCCAGCCAGAGCCCTTCGGCCCCGAAGGTCGACCCGGCGATGGACCCGGACCAGGCGCGGGCGGAGATCGACCGGCTGAAGGCGGCAAACCGCCAGCTGCGCAAGTCCTACTCGGTAACCCTCGCCGACCTGCAGGCGCTGCGCGCCGAACTAGACGAGATGAAGCGGGCCGGCGGATCGCGGGTGCTGGCCCAGTGCGTCAGCCGCACACTCTCACGCAATACCGCCGGTGCCAGCGAGGACTGCGCCGCCAGCGGCTATGCGTGCGAGCCTGTCAGCGGACAGTGCAACCGCACCTGCACACTGAGCGAGCATTGCGCGACCGGATTTTCCTGCAATCCGACCAATCACCGCTGCGAACTGCCGCCCCCTGACGAGGGCGACTGAGCGGCGCCAGGCCGCCCGGTCGCGGTCGGTCAGGTTCAGCGCGTCAGCTTCTTGTAGGCGAGGCGGGTCGGGCGATCTGCCGCATCGCCCAGGCGGCGGCGCTTGTCTTCCTCGTACATGGCGAAGTTGCCTTCGAACCATTCGACGTGGCTGTTGCCTTCGAACGCGAGGATGTGGGTCGCCAGGCGATCGAGGAAGAAGCGGTCGTGCGAGATGACCACGGCGCAGCCGGCGAAATTCTCGATCGCGTCTTCCAGTGCGGCAAGGGTTTCGACGTCGAGGTCGTTGGTCGGTTCGTCGAGCAGCAGCACGTTGCCGCCCTGCTTGAGCATCTTGGCCATGTGGACGCGGTTGCGCTCACCACCTGACAGCTTGCCGACGTTCTTCTGCTGGTCCGCGCCCTTGAAGTTGAACGCGCCGACATAGGCCCGGGTCGACATCTCCTGCTTGTTGACGGTCATGTAGTCATGCCCGCCGGAGATTTCCTGCCAGACGTTGTTGGCGGGATTGAGGTCGTCGCGGCTCTGGTCGACATAGCCAAGGCGCACCGTGGAGCCGATCTCGATCGTGCCGCTGTCGGGCTGTTCCTGGCCGGTGATGATCCGGAACAGGGTGGACTTGCCCGCGCCGTTCGGCCCGATGATGCCGACGATCCCGCCCGGCGGCAGCATGAACGAGAGGTTCTCGAACAGCAGCTTGTCGCCATAGGCCTTGGAGATGTTCTTGGCCTCGATCACCTTGCCGCCAAGGCGCTCGGGCACCTGGATGACGATCTGGGCCTTGCCGATCGCGCGGTTTTCCTGCGCGTTCTGCAGTTCCTCGAACTTGCGGATACGCGCCTTGCTCTTGGTCTGGCGGGCGGCCGGGGTCTGCCGGATCCATTCGAGCTCGCGCGACAGCGCCTTCTGCTTGCCGCTTTCCTCGCGCTCCTCCTGCTCGAGGCGCTTGGCTTTCTTTTCGAGGTAGGTGGAATAGTTGCCTTCGTAGGGGAAGTACTTGCCCCGGTCGAGTTCGAGGATCCAGCCGACGACGTTATCCAGGAAGTAGCGGTCGTGGGTGATCATCAGCACCGCGCCGGCATATTCCTTGAGGTGGTTTTCCAACCATTCGACGCTCTCCGCGTCGAGGTGGTTGGTCGGTTCGTCCAGCAGCAGGATGTCGGGCTTCTGGATCAGCAGGCGGGTCAGCGCGATACGGCGCTTTTCACCGCCCGAGAGGTTCTCCACCGACCAGTCGCCCGGCGGGCAGCGCAGGGCCTCCATCGCCACTTCGAGCTGGTTGTCGAGCGTCCAGCCATCGACCGCGTCGATCTTGGCCTGCAGGTCGCCCATTTCCTCCATCAGCGCGTCGAAATCGGTATCGTCCTGCGGATCGCCCATTTCCGCGCTGATCGCGTTGAAGCGGTCAACCAGGTCGGCGGTGGCGCGGGCGCCGTCCTTGACGTTCTCAAGCACGGTCTTGCTCTTGTCGAGTTCCGGCTCCTGCTCGAGGTAACCGACCGTGATGTTCTCACCCGGCCAGGCTTCGCCGGTGAAGTCCTTGTCGATCCCGGCCATGATCTTGATCAGGGTCGACTTGCCAGCGCCGTTCGGGCCGACGATGCCGATCTTCGCCCCTTGGTAGAACTGCAGGTTGATGTTGCTCAGCACCGGCTTCTGCGCGCCGGGGAAGGTCTTGGTCATGTCCTTCATCACGAAGGCGTATTGGGCGGCCATCTGGGGGTCCTCTTGGGAAGCAGGTAAAGCTGGAAAGTTGCCGCGCCTCTACAGGGCCGCGCCCTGCCAAGCAAGCATCACGCGGGCGGTCCGCCGCTCCACCCCAACCTGTCACCAAGGCATACGATTGGTTGCCCGCATGCAACAGGTGTTCAGCTATCGCTTCCGGCAGGTAGCGCCTCCTAAACTGCGGTAGTAAAGGCGCGGGCCTGGGGGCGTATCCGGACAAATCCGGCCGCCCGCACATGAGGAGAGTATCATGAACTTCAAGGCCGCCGTGTTGCTTGTTGCCAGCACCTCCGCCTTTGCCTGGGCCCCGGCCCATGCGCAGGAAGCCGCCCCGCAGGACGACACCGCCGAAACCGCCGACGCGGGCGACATCGTCGTTACCGCGACGCGCCGCAGCGAAGTCCTCTCGGACGTTCCCATCGCCGTCTCGGCGGTCAGCGGCGAAACGCTTGAGCGCAGCGGCGCCAGCGACGTGCGCCAGCTGACCCAGGTCGCACCCTCGCTGCTCGTTTCGGGCGCCACCAGCGAAGTCAACTTCACCGCCCGCATCCGCGGTATCGGCACCGTGGGCGAGAATGCGGGCCTCGAAAGCTCGGTCGGCCTGTTCATCGACGGCGTCTATCGCAGCCGCACGGGCGTGGGCCTGTCGGAACTGGGCGATATCGAGCGGGTGGAAGTGCTGCGCGGGCCGCAGGGCACCCTGTTCGGCCGCAACTCCACCGCCGGTCTGATCAACATCGTCACCAAGGGCCCGGACTTCAAAGGCTTCAAGGTCAAGGGTTCGGCCACCTATGGCAACTATGACTACTGGCGCCTCGACGGTGCGGTGAACGCGCCGCTCAGCGAAACCATCGCCGCCCGGCTCGATGCCGTCTGGCAGAAGCGCGACGGGTTCATCCAGCAAATGACCCCGGGCGAGCCCGATCCCAACGACCGCAACCGCTGGCTGCTGCGCGGCCAGCTGCTGATCGAGCCTTCGGACGCGATCAAGCTGCGGCTGATCGCCGATTACAGCAAGCGCAACGAAAACTGCTGCGCCGGCGTGCTGCTCAACCCGGTGCGCAACCTCAGCCGCGCCGCCGACGGTTCGGTGGTGATTGGGCCGAACAGCCTGCTGCCGCTGGTCCAGGCCTTCGGTGCGAACTTCCAGGTCGCCCCCGCCGACCAGAGCTTCGTGCGCCGCACCGCGACCACCCCGGGCGTGCCCTATCGCTCGGACAGCAAGGACTGGGGCCTGTCGGGTGAACTGACCTGGGATCTGGGCGGCGCAACGCTGACCGCGATCACCGCCTACCGCGACTACCTCAACGAACAGGGCCAGGACGGCGACTTCCAGGCGATGGACATCCTGCGCCGCGAAGACCTCGATCGTCACTTCAAGCTGTTCACCCAGGAACTGCGCCTGCAGGGCGAAGCCTTCGACGGCCGGCTCGACTGGCTGGTCGGCGGCTACTACGCCAACGAGAAGCTCTTCGTCGACGACGACATCAAGTATGGTGCGGATTACGAGAAGTATGCCAACTGCCTCGCCGCTTCGGCGCTGTCGGCGGCCAACGTGAACCTTGCCTCGGCGACCTGCTCGAACCTGCCGACCACCTCGTGGCCGGGCTTCCAGGGCATTGCCGCGCTGACCGGCGCCGCCCGTCTCAACGGCACCGGCGCCAATGGCGGCAACTTCAACCAGTCGAGCGAGAACTGGGCGATCTTCACCCACAACACCTTCGACATCGTGCCCGACAAGCTGCAGCTGACGCTGGGTGCGCGCTACACGCACGAAAGCAAGGACCTCGTCGCCGAGGCACGGGCCAACAACACGCTTTGCCCGGCAATCCTCGCCACTCCGTTCCAGAGCCTCGCCTCGATCGCCTGCGTCATCGACGGCACCGCGCCGTCGTTCGCCGCCGGCGCCCCGGGAACGAAGTTCAGCGACGGTCAGTGGACCGGCACCGCGGTGCTCAGCTACAAGCCGACCGAAGACCTGCTGGTCTACGCCTCGGCCTCGAAGGGCTACAAGGCGGGCGGTTTCAACCTCGACTTCTCGGCGCTTGACCGTCCGTGCAGCACCACCGGCGGCAGCGCCGCGCAGAATGCGGCCTGCACCGCCATCCTGGCTCGTCCGGCCTTCACTCCGGGCAATGCCCGCCCCGAGGCGACCGACCTGCAGTTCGCCAGCGAAAAGGTGGATGCCTTCGAAGTGGGCATGAAGTTCAATGGCCGGGCGATCGACGTCAATGTGGCGGCGTTCTACCAGCGCTATTCGAACTACCAGCTCAACACCTACAACGGCGTGAACTTCGAAGTCACCAACATCCAGGCCTGCAAGGACAGCCTGGGCGGGGCCGACGCCGACGGTTCGGCCACCACCGGTTCCTGCGCGGTCGATCGCCTGAAGCCGGGCGTGACCTCGAAGGGCTTCGAAATCGAAGCCTTCCTCAAGCCGGCACGCTACTTCTCGGTCAACATGGGCCTGACCTATGTGAAGACCGAATATGCCAAGGACCTCGTCGGCACGGCCGGTCGCCCGCTGTCGCCGGTGCTGTTCCAGCTGCCGGGCAACGCGGTTTCGAACGCGCCGGAATATGTCGTCACCGCCGGGCTCAGCTGGGCGCCGCCGATCGGCGACAGCGGCATGAGCGCGCTGTTCTATCTCGACTCGCGCCTGCAGAGCGATACCAACACCGGTTCGGACCTGGACGTCGAAAAGATCCAGGATTCCTATGTGGTGGTGAACGGCCGCATCGGCCTTTACGGCCCGGACAAGCGCTGGGGCGTGGAACTGTGGGGGCAGAACCTGCTCAACAAGCAGTACTACATGATCGGCGCCGACATGCCGCTGCAGGGCAGCGGCACCTACCGCGCGGTTGCGGCTCCGGCTTCGACCGGGCTGTCGGGAACGGCCAACCAGCTGTTCGTCGGCTTCCCCGGCGAGCCGCGCACCTATGGCATCACCCTGCGCTTCAGCTACTGAGCGCAGCGGCAAGCGCCGCAAACAGGACGGGCCGGGGAGCAATCCCCGGCCCGTTCCCTTTGGGGCGGTCGGACTTGGCAAGTCTTTGCCCGCGCGATAACCCGCCGGGATGAAGATCGCCCTGACCGGCGCCGCACTCGGCGCACTCGCTTTCGTCCTGTCCACTCCCGTTGCAGCCAGGCCTGTGGAAGGCAGCGGCGTTGCCTGGGAAATCACCGAAGGGCTGACCACCGAAGTCGGCCAGCGCCTCGCCGGGTCGGAACGCGAAGCGGCGGCCCGCGACTGGGCGGTGGCACGGCTGAAGGCGCTGGGCTTCGCCAATATCCGCGTCGAGCCCTTCACCATCCCCGGCTGGGTGCGCGGAGCGGAAAGCGCGCGGCTTACCGCGCCGGTCCCGCACCAGCTGGCGATCACCGCGCTGGGTTACAGCGCGCCGACCCCGGCGGGCGGGCTGACCGGCGAACTGGTCTATTTCGCCAGCCTCGATGCGCTGAAGGCCGCGCCGGACGGTTCGCTGAAGGGCAAGATCGCCTTTATCGACCACGCGATGGTCGCGGCGCAGGACGGCTCGGGCTACGGTCCCTATGGGCAGGCGCGGCGGCAGGGGCCGACGATCGCGGCGGCCAAGGGCGCGGCGGCGGTGGTGATCCGCTCGATCGGCACCGACCTCCACCGCAACCCCCACACCGGCGCGACCAACTGGCCGACCGGGACCACCCCGATCCCGGCGGGCGCTGTCTCAAACCCCGATGCGGACCTGATCGCGCGGATCGCCGCGAAAGCGGGGCGCAAGCCGATGACCCTGGCCCTGACGCTGGAGGGCCGCAGCGTCGGCCAATTGCCTTCGGGGAACGTCGTGGCCGAACTGCCGGGCCGCGATCCCTCGTTGCCGCCGGTGCTGGTCGCCTGCCACCTCGACAGCTGGGACCTCGGCACCGGAGCAATCGACGATGCCGCCGGCTGCGGGATCGTCACCGATGCCGCGCTCGCCGCCCAGCGCGGCGGCAAGCCGCTGCGCACGATCCGCGTGCTGTGGGCGGGTTCGGAAGAGATCGGCGTGTTCGGCGGCGCAGCCTATGCCGCCGCCCATGCCAGCGAATCCCATGCGGTGGCCCTGGAAAGCGACTTCGGCGCGGACCGGGTCTGGCGCGTTGGGTTCGACTTCGCGGCGGCCAATGCCGGGCTGGCCGACAGGATTGCCTCGGCACTGGCCCCCTATGGCATCGTTCGCAAGGCGGCGAAGGCCGGGGGCGGGGCCGATATCGGCGCCATCGCCAAGGCGCAGAAGCTGGCGGTGATCGACCTCGACCAGGACGGCACCCGTTACTTCGATCTCCACCACACCCCCGACGACACGCTCGACAAGGTCGATCCGGCGCAGCTGGCGCAGAACGCAGCGGTCTGGGCGGAAGTGCTGAAGATCGTCGCGAACGAGGCCGGGCCGATCAGCGGCGGGGCGAACTGATCGCCTGCCGCAGCTGGGCGATCCCGCGCGGGATCAGCGCATAGCCCGCGAACCAGTGCGGCAGCAGCAGGAAGCCCCAGTAGAAATTGTCCGCCCGCGCGAACAGCGCCAGCATCAAGGCATAGCCACCCAGCAGCAGCAGCGCGAAGGCGCCGCCGCGCCCGCCCAGCGCGCCCCAGCCGAGCGCGGGCAGCAGGCAGGCGACCAGTGCCAGCGGCTGCGGCGCGTTCTGCCACAGCGAGGTGTTGGCCAGCGCCATCAGCACGCCGCGCAGCCCCTGACCGCCGCTCCAGCCGGGCGAGGCGATGTCGCCGGGCTGCACCTGCGCCAGCACTTCGCTCGCATGCCAGGCCATGAACAGCATGAACCCGGCCAGCACCACGCTCCAGGCCACCGCTTCGCGCCAGCGCCGCTCCCACACCGCGAAGGCAGCAGCGAGCAGCAGGAAGGGCAGGGCCAGCTCGCGCACCAGCAGCGCCGCCGCGATCAGGGCGACAGTCCAGCCCCAGCGCTCCGGCCGCGCCAGCCGCAAGGCCAGCGCGAGTGACATCAGCAGGCCCGCCCAGAATTCGGTGAAACCTAGCAGCAGCGGCGCGATCACTGCCGCCCCGCCCAGCGCCGCACCCGCCGCCGCGCCGATCCGTTCCCCCCGATGGAAGGACGCGGGCAGGGCCTTGCCCCAGGCCAGCACATTGGCCAGCACCAGCGCCATCGCGCCGAACTGCAGCACCGGCCAGCCAAGCTTCGCCGCCAGTGCGTAGAGCGTCGGCGGCCGCATCGTCACGAACGGCTTCAGCGGATAGCCATGCGCCCGTTGCAGCTCTGCCGATGCCCGGTGATAGGGCACGCCCCGCTGCATCTGCGCGACCACGTCGCGGTAGAGCCGCATGTCGGTATACTGTCCCGCCTTGGCGACCGCCGCTCCCTTGCCCGGCGCGCTCAGCATCCAGCCCGCAGCCGCCAGGAACAGCGCGACAAGGCCAAGCGCGACAAAGCGGGGCAGATGGGCGAACATCGGCTCAGCTTGCGGCAATCCACCGCCGGCGCAAGGCCGCGCCCCGCGCTGTCCACGGCTGAAAGGCCGGTCGGAAAAAGGAAAATGGTCGGGGAGACAGGATTCGAACCTGCGACCCTCTGCTCCCAAAGCAGATGCGCTACCAGGCTGCGCTACTCCCCGACCGGGGTTTGTCCTTCTCGCGTGGTGGGCCCGGCAGGACTCGAACCCGCGACCTAGCCGTTATGAGCGGCCAGCTCTAACCAACTGAGCTACAGGCCCGTAGCGCGAAGCGACGCGGGCGGGTTAGCCGGGCAATCGGGGTTAGGCAAGCTCCACGGATGCGATCAGGTCCCGGACACATGTTGGCGACACGCCGCGCCTGGCAAGATAGGCGAAGGCCTGCCGCCACCAGTCATAGAGCGCATCCAGTTCGTCCTCGCTGCGGACATAGGGGGTGAACCCGGGCGCAAGCGAAGGGCTGTGGAACGAGAAGACCAGAACCGGGAGCTGCTGGTCGATCGCGATGTCGATGCCGCGGATCGCTTCCTCGATGGTCACGCCTTCGGGGGTGAGGGGAATCCGTTCCAGCATGCCGATCCGGGAAAGCGCGCCGCGCAGCCTCGGCAGGCGCCACATCCGGGGATAGAGCCAGGGGCCAAGCTGGCGCAACACCCCCCAGTAGACGGTGGTCAGCGGCAGTTCCATCAGCCGCTGACCCGGATCGATCCAGTAGGGCCGTACCGGATGGTCGCGGAAATTGGGCCCGCCGCCCGCGCTGTAATCGAAGGCAGAGCGCACCGAGGTATCGATGGCAATGCCGTGCTCGGCCAGGATTCCGGCGGTGGCGCGCCCCACGCCATAGCGTCCGGCGCGGTAGATCAGCGGAGCCGTGCCGAAAGTCTTGACGATCGCATCGCGCAGACGCCGGAACTTTTCGCGTTCAAGTTCGGCCGGAAGGTTGCCGGCAAAGCTGTTGAACTCGTTCACTTCCTCGTCGAACGGCGGGCTGACCCAGGGATGCAGCTGGACCCCGATCTCCGCGCGGCCAGCCGCGACCGCATCGCCCAGCACTTCGCCTGCGGCAGGACAGGTGGCGATCGGGAAGTCGACCAGATAGACCGGGCAGACACCCTGGCCCTCGCAGAATTCCTGGAACTTGGCGAGCCGGGCGACGGTGTGGACGGTATGGCCTTCACGCCGGATCGGCTTGGTCCAGTCGAACTCCTCCTCGGTGTCGACCGTCACCACGTATCGCTGCCCGAAACCGGACGCGAAGCGCACCGCGCTGCTGCGCGGGGGCAGATCAGTGATGGCCGGCAAGACCAAGGTCGCGATATTCCCTTCTCAGCTAATTTTCAGGGAGGTAGTGCGACCTCAACCCCCTGAACTTGTTTGGCTAGGTTCCGAAGTGGCGGCGGTCAAGCCCGGCAGCACGAGCCGCAGGCGATCGTCCTTGCGCGCCAGCGATCCGCCCGCGCCGCGCACTTCGCTGCGGGCGAGGCGCAGGGCAAAGCCAACGCCGAACACGCCCGCTGAAATGACCTGGGGTATCGCCCCGGCGGCGGCGCGGAACAGATCTTCCTCGCTGCGGCTGGCAAGCGCGGCGGGCAGGGCGACGTCCAGGCGCACCCGGCCCGAACGCTCGCGCAGGCGCAGCTTGAGCTGTTCGCCCGGAGCGGAGACTCCGGCCAGCGTCGCCAGCAGGCGCCAGACGATCCGTTCCGCCTCGATCCGCGCCAGCGGCACGGTCAGCTGTCCTTCGCTTTCGCGCAGCAGGAAGCCGCTGGCGCGCTGTCGGGTATGGGCGGCCAGCTGGGCGACCGTACCCGCAACCACTTCGCTGAGGTCGGTACTGCCGGCTTCCACTTCCAACACGCCGCTTTCCAGCCGGGCCAGGCGTTCCAGTTCCTCGAAGGCGGCAAGCATGCGTGCGGCATCGCCGACGATGCTGGAGGCCAGCGCGCGGTATTCGTGCGGGGTGGGGCCGAACAGCTGTTGCTGGATTACTTCGGCAAAGCCCTGGATCGCGTTGACCGGAGTGCGCAGTTCGTGGAGCATTTGGCGGATGCGATCGGCCTCGCTGTCCCGCGCTGGTACCTTGGTGGCGGCGGGTTCGACAGGGCAAGCCGGGCGCCGCAGGCGGCCGCGATAGCCAAGGTAACGACCGCTCAGCGGATCGAACCAGGGCACGGCGTCGATCTGCCAGTCCCCGGCAATCGCTGGCGCGCCCTGCATGGTGATGGCCAGGCCGCGCAGCGGCTGGCGACGGCGCATCGCTTCGTCCAGAGCTGGCGGCGCGGTGACCGGGCTGGCGCCATCGCGTCCGCCCAGGCGCAGCCCGGTCAGCATCGGGGCCACACCAGGATCCGCCCAGACAACGCGTCCGTTTGCGTCGGTGGCAAAATCACAGGCCTGCACCGTTTGCGGCAAGCGGAGCAGATGATCCTCGCCCAGCGGCAGGCGCGGCGAATCGCCGTGGGGGCGATGCTCGATCACTTCGCGGGCGCGGCGATAGGCCTCGATCCGCTTGACGATCGCGCCAATTCCCTCGTTGACCTCGACGTCGGGTGACGCAGACGTATCGGGCGGCAACACCTCAGCCACGGGCTCGATCCCGTCCGGCGCGGCCTGTTCGTCTGCCGCCTGCCGGGCCGGAGGCAGGCCCCGGCCATGCGCGCCCAGCCGGTCCAGCAGACCGAGGAGCGCGGGGGGAAGGTCTTCCCGCTCACGCAAGTGGCCGCGCGCTGCGGGGGGCAGGGCGGGGATCAGGTCAAGCCACTGTTCCTCGTCCAGCTGGGCCTTGACCAGCGCGGCACGGGCCACGCTTTCTTCGCCAGCGCCAAGTGCGGCGACCAGCCGGGGGGAACGCAGTCGCAGCCCCGAATCGGCCAGCATCGCGGCGCGGTCCGCCGGTGGAACGCTGCGCGCCAGTTCCGCCAGGCGGGCATAGGCAGCCTCGATCTGCTCGCCGTGGGCGTCGACTGGCGCCGTGCCGAGCAGGTCGACCAGCTGCCGCAACTGGACGCGCTGCAGCGCCGCGCCATCAGCGCGCAGCCGCAGAACGGTGCCCAGGCGATCGTCGAAATGCATCGTGGCTCCAGTAAGCCGCGCAGGCTGCGCGGGCGAGTGGCATACCAGAGATGTCCACCGCCGAAATCGCTGCGATTGATGCGTTGCAAAGCGGGACAATTGCGACCATAAACAATAAAATTATCTACGCTCTGGGGGCAGGGCGGTGAATATTGCCACAGGGGGCATTGTTCTGCGCGGTGGGCTTCGCAACAAAGTCGTCGCGCGCAGTTCGAAAGGGTGACAGGCATGGCCAATCTCGACGCGATCGACCGGCGCTTGCTCGCCGAACTACAGGACGAAGGCCGCGTGACCAACGTGGAACTGGCGCAGCGCGTCGGGCTGACCGCGCCGCCGTGCCTGCGCCGGGTCCGCGCGCTGGAGGAAGAGGGCGTGATCCGCGGCTATCACGCCGATCTGGATGCGTCCAAGCTGGGCTTCGCGATCACCGTCTTCGCGATGGTCAGCCTGAAGAGCCAGGCCGAGGAATCGCTGCGCCAGTTCGAGGACGCGATGAAATCGCTGCCAGAAGTGCGTGAATGCCACATGCTCAATGGCGAGATCGACTTCATCCTGAAGATCGTCAGCAAGGACCTGCAGAGCTTCCAGGAATTCCTGACCAGCAAGCTGACGCCCGCGCCCAATGTAGCGAGCGTGAAGACATCGCTGACGATCCGTACCGCCAAGCAGCTGCCAGGCGTACCGCTGGAGTAAGATTTTGCGTCATCCCGGCGAAAGCCGGGATCGCTGGCGGTTGCGAAGGCGGCGCAGGGATAGTTTCTGCCAGCGGTCCCGGGTCAAGCCCGGGACGACGTCTTGCTCAGCGCCTTAGCCAGCCCGCTTGGCCAGCCACTCCTCCAGCCACTTGATCGTGTAGTCGCCGTGGATGAAGTCCGGCTCGTTCATCAGTGCCTGATGCAGCGGGATCGAGGTCTTGATCCCGCCGACCACCATTTCCTCAAGCGCGCGCTTGAGGCGCATGATGCAGCCTTCGCGGGTGCGGCCCTTGACGATCAGCTTGGCGATCATCGAGTCATAGAAGGGCGGCACCTTGTACCCGGCGTAGAGCCCTGAATCGACGCGCACGTTCATCCCGCCCGCCGCGTGGTAGCTCTGCACCAGTCCGGGCGAGGGGGCGAAGGTCCACGGATCTTCCGCATTGATGCGGCATTCGATTGCGTGGCCGTTGAACTCGATGTCTTCCTGTGCGACCGACAGCGGCTTGCCATCGGCAATGCGGATCTGCTCGCGCACCAGGTCGACCCCGGTGATCGCCTCGGTGACGGGATGTTCCACCTGCAGGCGGGTGTTCATCTCGATGAAATAGAACTCGCCGTTTTCCCAAAGGAACTCGATCGTGCCCGCGCCGCGATAGCCCATGTCGGCCATCGCCCTGGCAACGATCCCGCCCATGCGCTCGCGCTCTTCGGGGCTGATGACCGGCGATGGCGCCTCTTCCAGCACTTTCTGGTGGCGGCGCTGGAGCGAGCAGTCGCGCTCGCCCAGATGGATGGCGTTGCCATTGCCATCGCCGAACACCTGGAATTCGATGTGGCGCGGATTGCCGAGGTACTTCTCGATATAGACGGTTGCGTCGCCAAAGGCGGCCTTGGCCTCGCTGCCGGCCTGCTGGATCAGCGTTTCCAGCTCGTCCGGACCGTTGCAGACCTTCATCCCGCGCCCGCCGCCGCCCGATGCGGCCTTGATGATCACCGGATAGCCCGCCTTCTCGGCAATCGCGCGCGCTTCGGCGATGTCGGAGACTGCGCCGTCCGATCCCGGAACCAGCGGCAGGCCCAGCGCACCGGCGGTGCGCTTGGCCTCGATCTTGTCGCCCATGGTGCGAATGTGCTCGGGCTTCGGCCCGATCCAGGTGATGCCGTGGGCCTCGACGATCTCGGCGAACTGGGCGTTTTCCGACAGGAAGCCGTAGCCCGGGTGGATCGCGTCGGCATGGGCGATCTCGGCAGCCGAAATGATCGCCGCCATGTTGAGATAGCTGTCCTTGGCCGCCGGCGGCCCGATGCAGACCGCATGGTCGGCCAGCCGCACGTGCATGGCATCGGCATCGGCGGTGGAGTGAACCGCGACCGTCTCGATCCCCATTTCGTGGGCCGCGCGGTGGATGCGCAGGGCGATCTCGCCGCGATTGGCGATCAGCAGGCGGGTAATGGCCATGGGTTTTCCGGGCCTCAGCCGATCACGACCAGCGGCTGGTCGAATTCGACCGGCTGGGCATTGTCGACCAGGATGGCCTTCAGCGTACCGGCATTGGGCGCGGTGATCGGGTTCATCACCTTCATCGCCTCTATGATCAGCAGGGTGTCGCCGGCCTTGACCGCCTGGCCCACGCTGACGAACGGCGCGGCGCCCGGTTCGGGCGAGAGATAGACCGTGCCGACCATCGGCGACTTGACCGCGCCCGGGTCTTCGGCCGGGGCAGGGGTCGGCGCGGCGGCAGCCGCCGCAGGAGCAGCAGCCGGGGCATGCG
Organism: Novosphingobium sp.; assembly: GCA_041912655.1. GTDB lineage: Bacteria > Pseudomonadota > Alphaproteobacteria > Sphingomonadales > Sphingomonadaceae > Novosphingobium. The sequence continues at coordinate 40,063 of JAYRMP010000011.1, forward strand.
CGGGTGCTGCGGCATAGACCGGTGCGGCCGCGGCAGCGGCGGGCGTACCCTGCCGCGAAACCTTGATCTTGCGGTCCCCGTCCTCGACCTCGATCTGGGTCAGGCCGGTCTCAGCCAGCATTTCCGCCAGTTCGCGCACCAGCGCGGTATCGATGTTCATGCCGTCGGAACGGCCGCCTTTTGCGTCGCCCATGCGATCCTCTTGTCTACTACGAGAGGTGCCTATGCGCGGGGCCGAACGGAGAGGCAAGCGCGGAATTGCGGCTTTCCACGGCGACTAGAGCAGCGCGGCGGCCTCCAGCGCGAGCAGATAGCTGTTGCCGCCGAACCCGCAGACCGTGCCCTTGGCCGCCATGCCGACATAGCTCTTGTGGCGGTATTCCTCGCGGGTGTGGGGGTTCGAAAGGTGGACCTCGATCACCGGCACCTTGATCGCGCGGATCGCGTCGAGCAGGGCGATCGACGTGTGGGTATAGGCGCCCGCGTTGAGCAGCACCGCGTGGCAGCCGCTCGTCTGCGCCTCGTGCAGCCAGTCAACCAGCGCGCCTTCGTGGTTGGACTGGCGGGATTCCACTGCAAAGCCCAGCGCCGCGCCGCGCTGTTCGAGCAGCTGGCCGATGTCGGCCAGCGTCTGGCTGCCATAAACTTCGGGCTCGCGCGTGCCGAGCAGGTTGAGGTTGGGTCCGCTGAGGACCAGGATCTTGCGGTCGGCCATGGGAAGCTCCTGCCTGTGCCCCGGGGTTTGGCGACTGCATTACCGGCGTCAGCGCCGCGCACAAGCCCCAAGCCGGGGCCGACTGCAAGGTTCAACCCGCCGGGGGCAGGGGATTGTTGGCGACCGCCGGATTGGGCGGCTCGTTGGGATCCGGCTCGACTACCGTTTCATCGATAGCGGGCTCGTCACTCGCTTCCACCACGGTCGCCGACGCGGGCTTGTTAGACGGCCTGGCAATGTTCGCGGCGTTTTCGGCGCGAACGGCGGCCGATTCCGCACGCTGGGCAGCAGCTTCGGCGGCAGCGAGCTTTTCGGCCAGGACTTCGTCGCGGCTCGAACAGCCGCCCAGAACCATGCAGGCGCAGGCGAGCAGCACCGGCACAACCGGGGCGGGCAAGCGCGGCAGGGCAGGACTGGTCTTCACGTAACGGCTCCCGTTTCCTTCCGCTTGGGAAGGCTTCGGGAGCCGTGATAGCGCGAAATGATTACGCAAAACTAACCAGAAGGGGCAGGCATTCGTTCGCTACTTGTCGCTGCCGGAAATCTTGCCCCACTGGCGCGCGGCGGTGTAGCCAAGGTAGCCAGTGCCGAACAGCGCATAGAGCGGTTCGGGCAGGCCATTGAGGTAGGCGTTCATGCCCTGGGCGATCGCCAGCGCCGTATCCGGGCGGAAGGCGGCGATCACGCCCATCGGCAGCGCCCACAGCAGCATCAGGTAGACCACATAAAGGAAGCTCGGCCGGGCGCGGCTGGTCCAGGGATCCTGCGAATTGGCCTCGGCGACGATGGCCGACAGCCTGGCGTTGATTTCGGCCAGTTCCTGCGTGCCCTGCATCTGCAGCAGTTCCAGCTTGGCCTTGTCGCGGGCGGCCTTGTCGGGAATGAGCTTGTCGATGATCGAGGCGATGGGACCGATGAGGGTTTCGACGAGGGGCACGGGTATACTCCTGGGTTGCAGCAAGGAACCGTCTAGATAACCAAATCGGTTCGTGTAGGAAAACCTCCCGCAGGCTCTGGGAATCCACCGAGGGCCGCGCCACCATGATGGCAAGATCGCAGGCGCATGGAGCCCGCCAGTCGACAGGGGCGAAGACAATGGCTGAAATGGCATCTCGGGCGCTGTGCACACTGGCTGCCGGCCTGACGCTGTGCGCGGCGCTGCCTGCCCGGGCGGACGAGGCGCTGGACCTTTCGTTCGAATACACTGCGGACATCGCACTGACCGCGACGGGCGGCGAGGATTCGCGCCTGCGCTATCTCGACAACCTCGGCATCGGGCTGGACGCCGACCTGGAAAAGCTCGCCGGGGTCGAGGGGCTGCGGGTGCGGATCGGCCTGCTTGGCAATGCGGGCGCGCGCCCCAACGATAGCGCTGGGACGCTTGAAGGCGTCGATAATATCGAAGTGGGCCGACGCCGCCTGAGGCTGTTCGAGGCTTGGGCCGAAGAGGCCTTTCCCGGCGGTTCGCTGCGATTGGGGCTGTATGATCTCAACAGCGAATTCTACGCCACCGATGCCTCGGCGCTGCTGATTGCGCCGCCGTTCGGGATTGGTTCGGAACTGGCGGGAATTGGCAGGAACGGTCCGTCGATCTTCCCCAGTTCGGCGCTCGCTGCCCGGATCGAGGCGCGGCTGCCGTTGCCCGGCGGACGCGTCAGGCTGGCGGCGGTCAACGCCCGGGCGCAGACGCTGGGCGATCCCGGCGGGATCGACCTGTCCTTTTCCGATGGCCTGCTGCTGATCGGGGAAGTGGGTGCCGGGGAGCGAATGCGCGTGGCACTTGGCGGCTGGACGCTGACCCGACCCGCGCCGGATGCCTCGCCCGGCGACCGGCGACCGGCCGGGCTTTATGGTCTGATGGAGGCCGATCTTGTGACCGGCCCGCGCAAGCTGACCCTGTTCCTGCGCGGCGGCGCGGCGCGGGCGGACAGCGCGCCATTCCGCAATTCCCTCCAGGCCGGGCTGCTGCTGGCACCCGCACTGGCAGGGCGGGAAAGCAGCGCATTCTCGGTTGGATACCACCGCGCCACCACCAGCGCGCGCCTGCGTGGCGAACTGGCGGCAGACGGCGCGATGCCCTGGCACACCGAGCACAAGGTTGAGGTGACCTACAGCGATTCCCCGGGCGGGCCGGTGGCGATCCAGCCGGACCTGCAATGGATCGTCCAGACCGCGCCCGGCCTGCCTTCGCGTCAGGCCTTGCATGCCACATTGCGGCTGACCCTGACGCTTTGAACTCTTTCCCGCCCGGGCGGATTAAGGATTATTCCCAGATGGCGGAACCTTCGCCGTCCAACCGTGTTCTGGCATCCCAGTTCGTCACCGCGCCCGTCTCAACGGCGCGCCAATCGGGATATGGACATGGAAGCGAAGCAGGAATTGGACTGCTGGCATGCCTTTGACGGTTGCGCCCGCTTCGTCCTGCGCCGCGACGCCGAAATCATCCGCTACTGCATACTTGCCAGCCAACTGCTGCGGGGAGAGACCGGGTTCGCCCTTCGCGCTGGCAAGTTGTGCCTGCGTGAAACTCCGCTCAGCATCGCCCAGCTTGAAGAGCGGATCGGGGCGGGCCGTATCGGCCTGATCCACCGCACCGGGGATCGCCTGTTGCTGGCGGGGTTTTCGGCCTGTTCCGTGGAGGGAGAGCCCGCTGTCGCGCTGATGCTGCGGCTGGTCGAGGCGGATGAGCGGCCGGACTTCGCATGCCTGGGTGAGGCGTTCAATCTCACGCCTGCCGAAGAGGGCATTGCGCTGCAATTGCTGGGCGGCAGTTCAGCGAGCGAAATCGCCGCCAGTGAGCAGCTTTCGATCAACACCGTGCGCTCGCACATTGCCCATATCTACACCAAGCTTGCCGTGCGCAGCCGCGAGGAGATGTGGACGAAGTGTGCGTCATTCATGGTGAACCGTTCAGATATAAATTCATCCGTCATTAATCTTTATGACGCGCGCCGAAATTCTCCAGCGTATGAAGTGATCAACAGAACAGTGATATAGAAATCATTGTTCTGACTCCAAACGGGGTTTTTCTAAATGACTGTCCAATCGTGCCAATATTGGCGCGTTGCTGCATGCTCGCTTGCGGCAATGTCTGCCTTTGTATCTTCAGAAGTCCTCGCCACTTCATCCGGAAGTGTTGACGGCATGCTGATCTATAGTCGACCGGTGCCGAGCCGGCCGGCCGAGATCAAGGGCGAACCCGCCGCGCCCGACCAGGTCGACCTGACTGCGGGTTCAGCCTGGAAGACCGGGCTGCAGGCCATGACCGTGCTGTCCGACAGCGAGGCCGCGGCGATTGCCGCTTCGGCTGGGAGCCAGGCCGCCGGTCTGGTGGGCGATGCGCTGGCATCGGTGCTGGGCGATGCCGGCCTGCCCGGCAGCGCCGCTCATGTTCTGCAGGGTGGTGGCAACCAGACCGGCGGCGCGCTGGCCGCCATGCACGGCGCGCTCGGCACCGCCGGTTCAGTGATCAGCGGAGCCGTGGGCGCCGCTGTCAGCCAGGGAAGGAACTGACATGCGCACTGTGATCGGCGCAGCAGCAGGACTGATCTGTGCGGGGCTGTCCTGCGCGGCATCGGGACAGACCCAGGATCAGCCGGCTCCGGTATCGACCGCCGTGCTGGCGCCAAGCGATGCAGCGGCAAGCGGCCGGATCGCGATCAATGTCGCCGCGGGCAACCTCAACCAGGAAGCCAATGTCGCGGTGATCGCGTTGGGCCGGGAGGTGTCTACAGCCTCCGCGCTGACCCAGTCGCAGGGCGCTGGCGCTGCCTCGGGCGGAGCGGCGAGCGCCAGAATTGAAGACAACGTACTGGCCGGGTCCAGCGGCCTGATCGCCGTCAACGTCGCGGCCGGCTCCGGCAACCAACTTGCCAATCTGGCGGTCATCGCCATCGGAATTGAGGCCCCCATCGCCGGCGAGCCGCTGCTCGAACAGGCGCGGGCCTCTCAGCAACCATCGGGCCTGCCCGGCGGACCCTCCACTCCCGAACCGACCGCCGAGCTGGCCAGCACGGCGTTCGAAGGGAGCACGGGGCTCGTCCAGGCAAACCTCGTTGGTGGGGAGCGTAACAGCTCGTCCAACACCTTCGTCCTCACAGTCGAGGCCGGGGAATAACCTGTGAATGAAAGGACTTGAGATGAGGAATCGACTCTTGATCGCGGCGTCCGTCCCGGCGCTGCTCGTGGCCGGAAGCGCCTATGCCCAGACCGCTCCGGGGGCCGGCATCACCTATGCCAACAACATCGACACCAGCGTGGTCACCGATGTGACCTATACCAAGGACGTCGCCCTTGCCGGGACCGTTACTCTCGCTGGCACGATTGATGTCGACAGCTCGGCGGTTGCCGTCAATGACGTCAAGCAGATCCAGGGACCTGCGGTGGTCTACTACCGCGAGGAAAACGAGATCAATGGCGAGAACGGCTACGTCGATCCGGTCTTCGGTCCAGGCTGGAGCGAAGCGGGCAACGATCCGACCGACGATCTGGCCGATGGCACCCAGGAAAACCAGATCCGCGCCGGCTTCTTCGCGCCGATCATCAACACGCTGAACGACGTCAATGTCGATGGCACCGGCAATCTCGGCCTGAACACCGCCGCCGGTTACTTCAACATGCAGATGAATTCGGCTTCGCTGGCGGTGTCCGACAACGCCCTGACCGGTGCCGACCTCAACGACGATGGTCTCCCCGATGCCGCTGGCGGCTGGGCCGAAGCTTCGACCACGGCGCTGCAATCGCTGACCGGGATCGTGCATGCCGGTCTGCCGGGCGACGTTCTGGACGAAGATGATCCGGAATCGGGTGGTGGCGGCAACAACTTCCGCGACCGCAACAGCCTGACGGCATGGGACGTCGCTGGTTCGGGTAACGTCGGCGCCAACGGCGCGGCGGGTGCCTTCAACCAGCAGGCCAACCTGCTCACCCTCGCCGTGGCTGACAATTCGACGCTGGCCGAAGCCAATGCCGGGCTGATCCAGACTGCCATCGGCAACTTCGCCGAGCAGCAGGACAGCATCAACACGGTCGATGGTCTGACCGTGGCTGGCACCGGCAACATCGGCGTCAACCTGGCGGCGGGCGTTGGCAACCAGCAGCTCAACGCGCTGACGATCGCTTCGTCGACCACCACTGCCACTCCGGGTGAAACCGGCGGCGGCGACACCGGCGGCGGCGGCAACGAGCCCAGCTGACCTTGACGGTTCGGAGGAAGGCCGCGGCAACGGCCTTCCCCCGCCACCCACTTTTGACAGAATGGTGGAGCGTCACGATGGCACTTGCCGACTTTCGAAGCAACCCATCGCGCAACATGGCCAGCGCCGCGATCTTCGCGGCGCTGGCTCTGGGCGCCTGTTCGACTGGCCCTGCGGCACCCACTCCGGTGTGGCTGGGCCAGCTATCGCCAGATGGCCAGACCCAGCAGGTCGCGGTCCAGAGCTGGAAGGACATGAAGTTCACCGATCTGGTGCGGCAGCGCACCGATTTCAGTTGCGGTGCTGCCGCGCTGGCGACGGTGTTCAACCATGCCTACGGCAAGCAGAGCAGCGAACAGCAGATCCTGGCCAACATGTTCAAGGTGGCCGATCCCGACGTGGTGCGGGAGAAGGGCTTCTCGTTGCTCGACATGAAGCGCTACGTCCAGGCCGTCGGCATGCGCGCCGAAGGCTACAAGGTGGGCTACGATGCGCTGCCCGGACTGAAGGTGCCGGGCATCGTCCTGCTTTCGACCAAGGGCTACAAGCACTTCGTCGTGGTCCGCCGCGCCGGCCCTGAAAAGGTCACCCTGGGCGATCCGGCGCTGGGCAACCGCGTGATGTCGCGCCGCGATTTCGAGCGCGAATGGAACGGCATCGTCTTCGTCGTGATGGGCGAGGGCTTTGATCCGGATACCGTGTTGCTGAACCCGCCGGAGCCGCTTTCAGCGCGCCGCCTGTTCGATCAGCGCTCCCCCGTACAGGACGCCAACCCGACCGATTTCGGCCTGGCTCCTGCCTACACCCACGTCTTCTGAAAGCGAGGATTCACGCCATGCGAACCACCCTCCAGACCGCTTCGGAGCGCCGCCGCAGGCGGCGGTTACCCCTGCTTCTGGCGCTGGCGGCCGTGCCGGCGATGACCGGCGCCGCCGCGCTCGCCCAGGACACCGGGCTGGGCGCCGCGCCGACGGTAAGCGACGAGGAGCTTGCCGACATGCGCGGCAAGTTCATCTCGGCGGACAGCGTCCGTTTCTTCGGTGTCACCCTGCATTCGCTGTGGCAGACGGAGGACGGCACTGTCTCCGCCGCGACCCTGGGCTTCAGCATCTGGCTGGGGCAGGACGGCAGTTCCGGCCCGCAGATCGTCGTGTCGTGGCAGCGCGATGGCGATCCGGACATGGACGTGTCCGGTTTTTCGCCTGATGCGGCAGGCAGTTACGTCGTGGCCGGTAGCGCTGGCGCGGTCCAGACCAACGTCATCGCCGGATCGGACAATGTCACTGCCAACCGGCTGGGCATGGCGATCGTGCCCGCCAGTTCGCTGTCTCCCGCGACCGGCGAAAGCAATTTCGGCGGCACCGCCACCCATACCGCCAGCGACGGCGACACGGTGACCTTCACCGCCCAGGACGGGCAGTTCGGTCTGTCGATGGTCGACGCGCAGGGTGCAGGAACGGTCAAGCAGGGCGTCACCACCGATCCCGGCCAGCTCAGCCAGTCGATCCTGCTAAACAGCGACCACAACACGGTGACCAACACCATGAACGTCACCGTGGGGATCGATCACGGGCAGATGCTCGATACCATGAACGTCGCCAATTCGCTGTCGGCGATGAAGGGGCACGGGTTCTGATGCGCGCGCCCGCTCCCCTGGCGCTGGCCGCCACGGTCATTACCGCAGCCGCGCTGTTCGCCCTGGCGCAGTCTCCAGCCCGCGCCTCAGGCCCCGACGGCATATTCGCGGTAGAGGAGGGGGGCCGCATGCCCTGCCCCGCCTTTGTCCAGGAAAAGGCGAAGAAGAGCGCCGCCTTCGTGCGCGCGATCGGCTTTGTCGAAGGCTATGTCAGCGCGGCCAACCGCTACGAGGCGAATACCTTCGACCTCGCGCCGTGGCACACGCCGCAGATCTACGCGGTGATCCTGGAACAGCACTGCAAGAACCATTCGACCGACACGATCGGCATGGCCGCGCAGCGCATGGTCGCCGCGTTCCAGCCGCTGCGGCTCGCCACCCCGTCGAAGCTGGTCGAGGTCGGCGACGGCAAGCGCAAGGCGATCGTCTACGAAGCGATCCTCAAGCGCTCGCAGTCCGCGCTCGCCCGGCGCGGGCTCTATCGCGGCGCCGCGACCGGCAAGTTCGATCCCGCCACCGAGGCCGCCTTCGTCGCCTTCCAGCGCAGCGCCTCGCTCGAGCCGACCGGCATGCCGGACCCCGCCACTCTCTGGAAACTGCTGAACCCCTGATCCCTTTCACGCCGCAAGAAGGAGGTACAAGCATGACACGATCCAAGCTGCTGGCAGCCCTGCTGGCTGCCAGCGCCCTGGTGCCCGCGTTCCCCGCGCTGGCCCAGTCGCAGCCCTACATCGCCTATCTGATGCCGGACGATCCGGTAAGCGGAGGCGGCGGGAGCGGAGACGATCCTGTCGCCCTGCGCGCGCAAGTTTCGACGCTGGAGGCGAGGCTGGCCGAAGCTAATGCCCGCGCCGACGCGCTGGAGGCGCGGTTTGCCCAGCTCGAAGCGCGGCTGGGGCTGCCGGAGGACGATACCAGCATGGCATCGATCCGCGGCAAGGCAATGCCGCAACTGCGCGGCCGCCGGATCGGCGACACCGTGATCGCCGAGCGCGACTTTGGCGGATACGACCTGGCTCCGGCCACCCGCGTGGGGGCGAGGGGACTGAGCGGCGCCGCGCGCCTGCAGGATGCAGAACCGGAGCGCAAGTCCGCCGCCCCAACCGCTGCGGTGGAGGACATCACCCGCAAGGAGCAGGGCTTCTTCGGCACCCGCTTTTCGCTGGAACCGGGCCTGTCCTACACCCATTTCGACAATGCCCGGATCAACCTCAACGGGTTCCTGGCGCTCGATTCGATCTTCCTCGGTCGCATCTCGATCGATGATGTCAGCGCCGATATCGGCACGGTCGACATGACCGCGCGCTACAGCTTTACCCCGCGCTTCCAGGTTGATGCCAACGTGCCTTACCTGTTCCGCCGCTCGCACTTCGCCTCGGGCGGGGCGGGGGGCAATTCGGAAGGCGTTTCCGAAGCGACCCGCAGTACGAGCGGTCTGGGCGACATAAGCTTTGGCGCCAGCTATCGCTTGCTCCAGGAACGGGGCGGTACGCCGGACATCGTCCTTAACGGCCGGGTCAAGATCCCGACCGGTCGCCACCCCTTCGGTGTCGAGCTCGAGGAAATCCAGGGCAGCGAAGGCAATCTTTCCGTGCCTACCCGGCTTTCGACCGGATCGGGCGTCTACGGGGCCTCGGTCGGCCTCTCGGCGCTCAAGACGATCGATCCGATGGTGGTCTACGGCAGCGTCAGCTACTTCCACAACTTCGCCCGCAACTTTGCCGATATCGACGAAGCGCCGGGCGACCAGCCGGGCCGCGCGCGGCTGGGCCGGGCGATCCAGTTCGGCGCAGGCGTGGCCTTCGCGCTCAACGACCGCTCCAGCCTCAACTTCGGCTATACCCAGCGGCTGGTCCAGAGCACCCGAATCCGCCGCGAAGGGCAGGACTGGCGCAATGTCGCCAGCAGCAGCGCCAATGTCGCGCTGATGAACATCGGCGCTACCTTCGCGCTCGGCGAGCGGACTTCGCTGATCACCAACATCGGCATCGGCCTGACCGCCGACGCCCCCAACATGGTGGTCAGCCTGCGCGTCCCGTTCCGCTTCTGAACCTGGCACAAGCGCGCCCGGGGTCCTGCCGCAAGGCGGATTCCGGGCGTTGCTGCGCCATTCCTGCGATTTCAGGATAAAATGGTCGGGACGAGAGGATTCGAACCTCCGACCCCCACACCCCCAGTGTGATGCGCTACCAGGCTGCGCTACGTCCCGACCGTGTCGCGGATCGGGCAAAGCACCGGTCCAGCGGAAGCGCGCCTATAGGCAGGCCGCGACGCGATGGCAAGCGCTACGCGGCATCCGGTGCAAAGTTCGCTGCCACCCCTTGATCCGCGCGCGATCCACGCCACTTGCGATGTCGCGACCGCACGCGGAGCATGGGGGAGGGCGCGTTGCCTTGCCGCACCTTAGCTGCTAGTCGCGCGCAATTCTGCCCGGGCTGGTCCGGGCCCTTGATCTAGAAAGCCGGACAAGACCGATGAACAGTCCCAGCCTGCTGACCCTTGCCAGCTCCGCCGCCAATGCGGGGGCGCCGCCCACCTGGATTACCTGGTTGCCGATCGTCGCGATGTTCGCGGTGTTCTGGTTCCTGATCCTGCGCCCGCAGATGAAGCGCCAGAAGGAACACCAGGCCAAGCTGTCGCAGATCAAGAAGGGCGATCAGGTGCTGACCGGCGGCGGCCTGCTGGGCAAGGTGATCAAGGTCGACGAACACTACGTCGATCTTGAACTGGGCGCGAACATCAAGGTCAAGGCGCTCAAGTCGACCATCGCCGACGTGATCCCGCCGGGCGGCGTGGCCGCGAACGACTGACCGGACTTCCGCGCAACAGATAAAGCGATACCCCCTTCATGCTCGATTTTCCTCGCTGGAAACAACTCTGGCTCTGGGCGGTAACGCTCGTCGCCTGTTTTTGCGCCCTGCCTTCGCTGTTCACCGTTGCGGGCCTCGACTGGCCCAAGGCACTGCCTGCTCCGGTAATCAACCTCGGCCTCGACCTCGCCGGCGGCAGCCACATCCTGCTCGAGGCGAACCCCGAGCAGGTCCGCCGCCAGCGGCTCGAATCGATGGAAGAGGACGTGCGCTCGCGCCTGCGCCAAGCCGACCCGCAGATCCGCATCGGTGAAATCTCGTCCAAGGACGGCGCGGTCAGCTTCATGCTGGCCGATCCGTCGCAGGTGGATGCCGCGCGCGAACAGCTGCAGACGCTGACCCAGGGCGCAGGCCTGACCGGCCAGCGCGACTGGAATCTGGAAGTGCGCGATGGCAACCGCATCGTGATGACCCCGACCCAGGCCGGGATCAACCAGGCGATCACCCAGGCGATGGACACCGCGACCGAAGTGGTCCGCAAGCGCATCGACGCGCTGGGCACGCGCGAGCCGACCATCATCCGCCAGGGTGCCCAGCGAATCGTCGTGCAGGTTCCGGGTCTCAAGGACCCGGCCGCGCTCAAGGCGCTGCTCGGCAAGACCGCCAAGCTCGAATTCAAGCTGGTGGACGGCACCGCGCTGCCCAGCGATCTGCAGCAGGGCATCGCCCCGCCGGGATCGGAACTCGTGCCTTACGAAAATCCCGCCCAGAACGGCTCAGTGCCGCTGGCGGTCAAGCGGCTGGGCGGGATCAAGGGCGACCGCCTGACCAATGCCCAGCAGAGCTTCGACCAGCAGACCAATGCCGCGATCGTCAATATCACCTTCGACCAGCAGGGCGGCGCCAAGTTCGCCAAGCTGACGACCGACAACGTCGGCAAGCCGTTCGCGATCATCCTCGATGGCAAGGTGCTGTCCGCGCCGACCATCCAGGAACCGATCATCGGCGGCACCGCGCGCATTTCGGGCAACTTCACGGTCGAAAGCGCCAATCAGCTGGCGATCGCGCTGCGTTCGGGCGCGCTGCCGGTCGACCTCAAGGTGGTCGAAGAACGCACCGTCGGGCCTGACCTCGGTGCGGATTCGATCAACAAGGGCGTGATCGCGTTCGGCGTCGGCACGCTTGTCCTGATGGTATTCATGCTGATCTCGTACGGCCGCTTCGGGGTCTACACCAACCTTGCGCTGATCCTGAACACGCTGATGATCCTGGGGATCATGGCGGGGATCAACACCACGCTGACCCTACCGGGGATCGCCGGCTTCGTGCTGACGGTAGGCGCTGCGGTGGATGCCAACGTGCTGATCAACGAGCGCATCCGCGAGGAGCGCGCGCGCGGTCGGCGCGTCGTCCAGGCGGTGGAGATGGGCTACAAGGAAGCCAGCCGCGCGATCTTTGACGCCAATATTACCAATATCATCGCCGCCGTGCTGATGTTCCTGTTCGGCTCTGGCCCGGTGCGCGGCTTTGCCGTGGTGCTGATGATCGGCATTGCCACTTCGGTGTTCACCGCCGTGACGCTGACCCGGATGTGGGTCGCGGGCTATCTGCGCCGCGAACGCCCCAGCGATATCGTGCTTTAAGGGACTGCTCCGATGAAACTGCTCAAGCTCGTCCCCGACAACACCGACATCAAGTTCCTGCGCTGGCGGGTTCCATTCTACGTTATCAGTCTTCTGCTGATGGCGGCATCGGTTACCCTGGTCTTCACCAGGGGGCTCAACCTCGGCGTCGATTTCGTCGGCGGCCAGATGATCCGCGTGACCTTTGTCCAGACTCCGGCCGCGCCAGTGGCAGAACTGCGCGAAACGGTCGGCTCGCTCGGCTATGGCGAACCGATCATCCAGCAGTTCGGCAAGCCCAACGAAGTCTCGATCCGCATGAAGCTGCCCGAAGGGTCCGAAGCAAACGCGGGCCTCGCCGACGAAATGGCGCGCAAGATCACCGCCAAGATCAAGTCGACCCATGCCGATGCGCGCATCGACGGGGTGGATTCGGTTTCCGGCAAGGTCTCGGGCGAACTGTTCAAGACCGGCATGCAGGCGCTGGTCGCGGCGATGGTCGCGATCTCGATCTACATCTGGGTGCGGTTCGAGTGGCAGTTCGGCGTCGGCGCGCTGTTTGCGCTGCTCCATGACGTGACGCTGACGATGGGCCTGTTCGCGGTGACGCAGATGGAGTTCGATCTCAACATCGTCGCCGCGCTGCTGACCCTTATCGGCTATTCGCTCAACGACACCATCGTGGTCTACGACCGCATCCGCGAGAACATGAAGAAGTTCCGCCGCATGCCGCTGCCCGAACTGCTCGACCTGTCGGTCAACGAAACGCTCAGCCGCACCATCGTGACTTCGCTGTCGGTGCTGATCACGCTGGTCGCGCTGCTGTTGCTGGGGCCGAACGTGATCTTCGGTTTCACCGCTGCGATCACGCTGGGCATATTCGTCGGCACCTACAGCTCGATCTACATGGCCGCGC
>JAYRMP010000012.1:0-52099 GCA_041912655.1 Novosphingobium sp.
GAGCGAAGTCGAGACACCTGCGCACCCGTGTCTCGACTTCGCTCGACACGAACGGGGATGAGAGTGCCATTACCCCTCAACCCCAAGCTGCCACAGGATGAAGGCGAACTCCTCCGCCGTTTCCTTCAGGCTTTCGAACCGGCCCGACTTGCCGCCGTGGCCCGCGCCCATGTTGGTCTTGAGCAGCAGTTCGTTGCCATCGGTCTTGAGTTCGCGCAGGCGGGCGACCCATTTGGCGGGCTCCCAATAGGTCACGCGCGGATCGTTGAGGCCAGCCGTCACCAGCAGCGGCGGATAGGCCTGCGCCCTGACCTGATCGTAGGGCGAATAGCTCTGGATCAGCTCGAACGCCGCCTTGTCCTCGATCGGGTTGCCCCATTCGGGCCACTCGCCTGGGGTGAGCGGCAGGCTGGGATCGAGCATGGTCGCCAGCACGTCGACGAAGGGCACGTGGGCCACCACCGCGCCCCACAGGCCGGGATCGGAATTGATCACCGCGCCCATCAGCTCACCGCCCGCCGAGCCACCGGAAATGCTGATCCGGCCAGCGGCGGTATAGCCGCGCTCGATCAGGCCCTGCGCCACATCGACGAAATCGGTGAAGGTGTTGGTCCGCGCCTCCAGCTTGCCCGCCTTGTACCAGGCGCGGCCGAGATCGTCCCCGCCCCGGATATGAGCGATGGCATAGGCAAAGCCCCGGTCGACGAGGGAAAGCCGGCTGGTCGAGAACCCCGGCTCGATCGCGATGCCGTATGCGCCGTAGCCATAGAGATGCAGCGGTCCTCCGGCCTTGCGGTCCTTGCGGTAGAGCACCGAAACCGGAACCTTCGTCCCGTCGCGCGCGCTGATCTCCAGCCGCTCGGTCGCATAGAGCGAAGCATCGTAGCCCGAGGGGATTTCCTGCACCTTCAGCGTGGTCAGCGTGCGCGCGGCGACATCGTAATCGAGCACGCTCGCCGGGCTGACCATGCTTTCGTAGGACAGCCGCAGGACGCTGACCGCCCATTCGGGATTGTCCCCCAGCCCCGCGACATAACTCGCCTCGGGAAAGACGATCGGTTCGATCCGCGCCGGATCGTCGTACCAGCGCAGTTCCACCTGATCGAGGCCAGCCCGGCGGCCTTCGACGACGTAGAAATCGCGGAACAGCTCGAACCCGGTGAGGTAGAAGGCGTCCGATCCTTCGATCACCGTCTCCCACTGCGCCGGGTGCGACAGGTGCGCCCTGGCCAGCCGGAAGTTCTCGTGGGTATCGTTGGTATGGACGAACAGCGTGTCGCCGTGGAGGTCGACATCGTATTCCACGCCCTTTTCGCGGGCGCGGACCAGCACCGGGTGGGCCAGCGGGTCGGCGGCGGGGATCAGCCGCACCTCGCTCGTCTCGTGATCGCCGCTGGAGACGATCAGCCATTCCTCGTTGGCCGAGAGCGAAGCCCCGACGCGGAAGCCCTCGTCATCCTCGTGGTAAAGCTCGACGTCCTCTTCCAGCGGGCGGCCCAGCCAGTGCAGCCGGGCGTTGTCGGTGCGCCACTGCTCGTTGGCGAGGCTGTAGACCAGCCCCTTGTCGCCCGCGACCCAGACGAGGCCGGACAGCGTGCCGGGAATCTCGTCCGCCAGCACTTCACCGGTGGCCAGATTCTTGATCCGCGCGGTGAACCGCTCTGATCCGTTGTCGTCCACCGACCAGGCGAGCAGCCGCCCGTCCTGCGAGACGGAGATCGCCCCCAGCCGGAAATATTCGTGCCCCTCGGCCAGCGCGACCTCGTCGAGGATCAGCTCGTCCGGCCCGCCAGCGACGGGCCTGCGCCACCACTTCTTGTATTCCGCGCCTTCCTCGAACTCGATCCAGTAGAGGTAATTGCCGTCCTTCTGCGGCACCGACTTGTCGGCCTCCTTGATCCGCGCGCGCATTTCCCGGAACAGCGCGTCGATCCGGCCCTGCTGGCCGCCCATCCGCGCCTCGAACCAGGCGTTTTCGGCTTGCAGGTGGGCGAGCACTTCCTTGTCGGTGACTTCAGGATATTTCGGATCGCGCAGCCAGGCGTAATTGTCGGAAACGGTGATGCCGTGGTGGGTATAGGTGTGCGGCTTTTTCGCCGCGACGGGAGGTGTGGCAAGAGTCATGCCCCCGGTCTATGGTGCGGCCATTGTCCCCGCAAGCCGGACCAGGAAATTACGATGCTGATGAACACGCACGAAGCGCGCCTCGACGCGCTGCGCAAGGAATTGAAGACCCGGGGCCTCGACGGTTTCGTCGTGCCGATCTCTGACGAGCACATGAGCGAATATGTCGGCGCCTATGCCCAGCGCCTCGCCTGGCTGACCGGGTTCGGCGGCTCGGCGGGCACGGTGGCGGTGCTGCCGGACAAGGCCGCGATCTTCGTCGATGGGCGTTACACCCTGCAAGTGCGCGAGCAGGTGGACGGCAGGCTCTACGAATACCAGTCGGTCCCGGCGACCAGCGTGTCCGCCTGGCTGGCGGACAGTGCCGCGCCCGGCGCGAGGATTGGCTTCGATCCCTGGCTGCACGGCAAGCCGTGGGTCGATGCCACCAACCGCGCCCTGCGCGCCAAGGGCGCGGCGCTGGAGCCGGTCGAAGGCAATCCGATCGACGCGATCTGGGCCGACCGCCCCGCCCCCAGTCTCGCCCCCGCAGAAATCCACACGCTTGAGCACGCCGGCAAGTCGAGCGAGGCCAAGCGCAGCGAAGTCGCCGAATGGCTCGCCGCGCGCGGGCTCGACGCGGCGGTGGTTTCCGCGCTTGATGGCGTCGCCTGGCTGCTCAACCTGCGCGGGACCGACGTGGAGCGCACCCCGGTCGCGCTGTCCTTCGTGCTGGCCCATGCCGATGGCACGGCGGAACTGTTCATCGCGGAGGAGAAGGTCACGCCCCAGCTGCGCGCTCACCTCGGCAACGCCGTGACGGTGCGCCCGCGCGAGGATTTCGTGCCTGCCCTCAAGGCGCTCGCGGGCCGCAAGGTCACGGTCGATCCCGAACGCTCGGTCCAGGCGGTCTTCGCCGCGCTGGAAGGGGCAGGCGCCGAAGTGGTCGAGCTGACCGATCCCACCGTGCTGGCGAAAGCGATCAAGAACCCGGTCGAGCAGGCCGGCCACCGCGCCGCACAGGCCCGCGACGGCGCGGCCATCGCCCGCTTCCTCCACTGGCTGGCGACCGAAGCGCCCAAGGGCGGCGAAACCGAACTGTCCGCCGCCGAGAAGCTGATGAGCCTGCGCGAGGCAACCGGCCTGCTGCGCGACCTCTCGTTCGACACGATCTCCGCCGCCGGTCCCAATGCCGCCAGCCCGCACTACCGGGTCAGCGAGGAATCGAACCGCCGGATCGAGCCGGGCTCGATCTACCTCGTCGATTCGGGCGGGCAGTACCTCGACGGCACAACAGACATCACCCGCACCGTGTGGATCGGCCCCGGAGAACCGAGCGCGGAGCACAAGGACCGCTTCACCCGCGTGCTCAAGGGCCATATCGCGCTGGCCACCACCGTGTTCCCGCGCGGCACTGTCGGCAGCCAGCTCGACACGCTGGCGCGCCATGCGCTGTGGCAGGCGGGGGTCGACTATGCCCACGGCACCGGCCACGGGGTCGGCAGCTTCCTCTCGGTCCACGAAGGCCCGCAGCGCATCGCCAAGGCGCAGGGCGGGCAGGCCGGGACCGGCCAGGAACTGCTGCCGGGGATGATCCTCTCGAACGAACCCGGCTACTACAAGGCGGGCAATTTCGGCATCCGCACCGAGAACCTGATCCTCGTCGAGCCGCGCACCATCGCGGGTGCGGAGGGCGAATACTTCGGGTTCGAGACGCTGACCTTCGCCCCGATCGACCGCACCCTGGTCGATTGCAGCCTGCTGACCCGCGACGAGGTGGCATGGTGGAACGCCTATCACGCCAAGGTCGCCGAGGTGCTGCTGCCGCAACTGGAGGGCGAGGTTCGCACCTGGGTGGAGGCCGCCTGCGCTCCCTTGTAGGAATTGAATGTTCCTGTATTGTTCCGTCAACGAATCGAAAGGAGACGCAGCAATGATCGGTTACGTGACAGTCGGCACCAATGACCTTGCCCGCGCGGCGAAGTTCTATGATGCGATCGCGGCGGAAATGGGCACCGGGCGGATGATGGAGTTCGACAGCTTCATTGCCTGGGGCACCCCCGGCGGCGGCGCTGGGGTTGCGGCGACCAAGCCCTTCGATGGGCAGGCGGCGACGGTCGGCAACGGGGTGATGGTCGCGCTGGAGGCAAAGGACGCCGCGCAGGTCGACCGGCTCTATGCCATCGCGCTGGAACATGGCGGCTCCGACGAAGGCGCGCCGGGTCCGCGCGGCGAAGGCGGGTTCTATGCCGCCTATTTCCGCGATCCGGACGGCAACAAGCTCAACGCCTTCGTGATGGGCTGAAACGCCATGCTGCCGCTTCGGCTCGATCGCCATCCGCTCCACCTCGGGCTAGGCGCGGTCGCCGTGCCCCAGCCGGAGTTTACCGGGGTGGACTGGTATGACGGCTACATCGCCCGCCACGGCGCTGACGGAGCGGAAGGGCGACTGGTCAGCCAGCACAGTTTCACCGCAAGCTGGGACAGCTGGGAAATGCATCCTGCCGGTGACGAGGTGGTGCTCTGCCTCGCCGGCAGGATCACGCTGCACCAGGAATTCCCGGATGGGCGCACCGCCGAGGTTCAGCTCGAAGCCGGCGAATATGCGATCAACCCACCCGGCGTGTGGCACACGGCGGACATTGCGGGCGCGGCGACCGCGCTGTTCATCACCGCGGGATTGGGGACAGAGCATCGCCCACGCTAAACCGCGCGTGAACGACCGGGGCGATCTGCGACAAATCACGACACATCTTGCCTCCCACGGCATAATCGCGCGACAGTGCAGCATTAGAAGGGCTCTCAGGAAGCCGCTCCGGTCTGGCCACTCCCCCTCCCCTTGAACGGGCCGGGCGGCTTCTCCCCTGTTCTTTCGAAACTGGAGTTTCGCCGATGAAGAAGACCCTGATTGGCCTGTCGCTGGTGGCCCTTGCCGCGGGCGGCGTGGCCATTGCCCAGCCGATGGGTGGCCCCGGCCGCGATCCGATGGGCGACAAGACCGTGACCCGCGCCGAGGCGCAGGCCCATGCTGCCGAAATGTTCGCGAAGATGGATGCCAACAAGGACGGCAAGCTTGACGCTGCCGACCGCCAGGCCCGCCGCGCCGCCATGTTCGACCGGCTCGATACCGACAAGAACGGCGCGATCAGCCGCGACGAGTTCAACGTCCGCCACCAGCGCGCTGATGGCGAAGGCATGAAGGGCAAGGGCACGCGCGGCCACGGCATGCGCGGGATGCATGGCAAGAAGGGCATGGGCGGCATGATGATGCTGGGCATGGCCGACACCAACAAGGACGGCGCGGTCAGCCGCGACGAGTTCCTCGCCGCTCATGCCAGGCACTTCGACATGGCCGATGCCAACAAGGACGGCAGCCTGACCCCCGACGAACGCAAGGCCGCCCACGCCAAGATGCGCGAACACATGCGCGGGATGAAGGGCGGAATGGGCAACATGGGTGGCCATGAAGGTCATGAAGGCCACTGAGTTCCGGAAAGGACCGCAACCGGGCCATGCCTGATACCGAACCGGTCCGCCTGCTGCTGGTCGACGACGAAGCGGCGCTGCGCGAGCCCCTGGCCGAGTATCTCTCGCGCCAGGGGTTTGCCGTGAGCCAGGCCGTCTCGGCGGCGCAGGCGCGCTCGATCCTCCAGACCGAAACGCCGGAACTGGTCCTGCTCGACATCATGATGCCGGGCGAGGACGGGCTGTCGCTGTGCCGCCACCTGTCGGAAGCGCGGTCGATTCCCGTGATCCTGCTGACCGCGAAGGGCGAGGCGACCGACCGCATTGTCGGGCTGGAAATCGGCGCCGACGACTACGTGGTGAAGCCGTTCGAGCCGCGCGAACTGGTCGCGCGGATCCGCTCGGTGCTGCGCCGGGCGTCGAAGGCCGCGCCGCCCGCCGGCGAGGAAGAGCTGTTCGAATTCGAAGGCTGGCGGCTCGATCCGCTCAAGCGGCGGCTGAGCGATCCCACCGGCGCGATGGTCTCGATCTCGTCGGTCGAGTTCCGCCTGCTGATGGCCTTTGTCGAACATCCCCGGCAGGTGCTCGACCGCGACCGGCTGCTCGACATGGTCCAGGGGCGCGAGGCGCACCTGTTCGACCGCGCGGTCGATAACCAGGTCAGCCGCCTGCGCCGCAAGATCGAGGCTGACAGCCGCAATCCCACCCTGATCCAGACCGTCTGGGGCGGCGGCTACATGCTCGCCGCCGACGTGCGCCGGGTGAAGGCGCCCGCGTGATGCGCCGCCTGATGCCGCGCAGCCTGCAGGGCCAGCTGCTGCTGGCGATCGCCATGGCGCTGCTGCTGGCGCAGGGGATCAGCGCCGCGCTGCTGTGGCGCGCCCAGGCCGAACGGCGCGAGGCGGCGATGGTTCACGCCGCCGCGATCCGCCTGTTCGCTGCGGGCCGGGAGGAAGGTCTGTTCGGCGGCCTGCCGATCCATCCGCGCGAACTGCCCCCCGAAGCGCGGCGCCTGCGGGTCGAGCGAGGCAGCATCTCGCCGCTGCGCGTCGGTGAGAACCGCGAGGCGGAAGCCGAGCACGAATTGCGCGAGGTTCTGACCGAACAGGGCGTGCAGCTGGAAGAAGTGGTGGTGGTCCACCGCCCGATTACCGAAAATCCCGAGCTTGCGCGGCGCGAAGCCCGCCGCGCCGCACGGCTGGGCGACCGCGCCCCGGTGCGCGCCCACCAGCAGATGATCGCCGCGATCCGCACCCCCGAACAGGTGTGGATGACCGTCTCCATGCCGCTGCGCGCGGGCGATCCGAGCCTGCTGGTGTCGCTGCTCGGCCAGACGCTGCTGCTCTATGGCCTGCTGGTCGGCGCCATCGCGCTGATTGTCGGGCGGATCACCCGCCCGCTCGCCGCGCTGACCGGGCGGCTTGAGCAGTTCGCCAGCACCCGCGATGCCGCCGGGCAACTCGCGCCGCAAGGGCCGGACGACGTGCGCCGCCTGATCCTCGCCCACAACGCGATGGAAGACCGCATCGCCGCCCTGCTCGATGAAAAGGACGTGATGCTGGGCGCGATCGGCCACGATCTCAAGACTCCGCTCGCCGCGCTGCGGGTGCGAATCGAAAGCGTCGAGGACGATACCGAGCGCGCCAAGATGGCCGCGACGATCGAGGACATTGTCCGCAGTCTCGACGACATTCTCTCGCTCGCGCGGGTCGGCCGCCCCAGTGATCCGCGCGAGCCGGCGGAACTGAAAGCACTGGTCGGCCAGGTCGCAGACGAGTTCGAGGACATGGGCGAGCCGGTCAGCTTCACTCCGGGCGAGCGAATCGTCGCCCCGGTGCGCGCCACCTGGCTGCGGCGCGGCCTGCGCAACCTCGTCTCCAACGCGCTGCGCTATGGCGGCGGCGCGGCGCGGATCACGCTGGAGCGCGAGGGCGCGATGGCCGTGATCCGGGTGGAAGACGACGGTCCCGGCATTCCCGACGACCGCATCGGCGCGATGATGGAGCCGTTCACCCGGGGCGAACCTTCGCGCAACAGCGCCACCGGCGGGGCCGGCCTTGGCCTGACCCTTGCCCGCGCCATCGCCGAACAGCACGGCGGCGCGCTGGTGCTCGCCAACCGCAGAAATCCCGACGGGTCGGTCGCGGGCCTCACCGCAACGCTGACGCTGCCGCTGGGTTAGCGCAGCAGCCCACCGAGCAGCCCGCGCGCGAAGCGGCCAAGCATGGCCCCGCCGAGCGCCGTGCCGATCGCGCCGGCTGCCGCGCTGGCCGCCGAGGCGACCGGTGAGCCGCTCGACTTGCGCCCCGTCATCGAACGCGCGACCATCGTGCCCGCCGAAGCCGCCGCCGCGCCGAAGGCGGCCTTGCCGGCCTTTTCCCACATCGAGGGGGTGGCGCGGGGCTGAGCGCGCTGGGCCTGCTCGCCCTGCTGCTCCACCACCTGCGCGGCGGCGGCGGCGTCCTGCGCCTTGCGTTCGAGCACTTCGGCAGCGGATTCGCGGTCGACCCGGGTTTCGTACTTGCCCTCGAACGGGCTGATCGACTGGATGATCGCGCGCTCCTTCGGGGTGAGTGGCCCCAGCCGCGAGCGCGGTGGCAGGATCAGGGTGCGCTGGACGACGCTGGGCGCGCCTTCCTCGTCGAGGGTCGAGACCAGCGCCTCGCCCACCTTCAGTTCGGTGATCGCGGTTTCGACGTCGAGGTCGGGATTGATCCGGAAGGTCTCCGCCGCCGCCTTGATCGCCCGCTGGTCGCGCGGGGTGAAGGCGCGCAGCGCGTGCTGGACCCGGTTGCCGAGCTGCCCCGCGATCTTTTCCGGAATGTCGATCGGGTTCTGGGTGATGAAATAGACGCCCACGCCCTTGGAACGGATCAGCCGCACGACCTGCTCGACCTTGTCGAACAGGGCTTCCGGAGCGTCCTCGAACAGGAGGTGCGCCTCGTCGAAGAAGAACACCAGCTTGGGCTTTTCGGGATCGCCGACCTCAGGCAGGGCCTCGAACAGCTCGGACAGCAGCCAGAGCAGGAAAGTGGCGTAGAGCTTGGGGCTCTGCATCAGCTTGTCGGCGGCGAGGACGTTGACCACGCCCTTACCGTTTTCGTCGCAGCGGATGAAGTCGTTGATCTCGAAGGCCGGTTCGCCAAAGAAATGCGCCGCGCCCTGGCTTTCGAAGGCGAGCAGCTGGCGCTGGATCGTCCCCACGCTGGCCTTGGAAATGTTGCCATAGCGGGTGGCAAGCTGGCTCGCCTGTTCGGCGCAGGCGATCAGCACCTGCTGCAGATCCTCGAAATCGATCAGCAGCAGACCATTGTCGTCGGCAAAGCGGAAAGCGATGTTGAGCACGCCTTCCTGCGTCTCGTTCAGCCCCAGCAGCCGCGCCAGCAGCAGCGGCCCCATTTCGGAAATGGTGGTGCGGATCGGATGGCCCTGCTCGCCGTAGAGATCCCAGAACACCGCCGGGTTGTCGCGGTAGGCATAGTCGGTCACGCCGATTTCGGCAGCGCGGGCCTCCAGCTTGTCGGCGTGCTTGAATTCGTGGCTGCCCGGCATGGCGACGCCGGCCAGATCGCCCTTCACATCAGCCATGAACACCGGCACGCCCTGTGCCGAGAACTGCTCGGCAATGGTCTGCAGGGTCACGGTCTTGCCGGTGCCGGTGGCCCCCGCGATCAGCCCGTGGCGGTTGGCGCGGCCGAGGCGCAAGGTCTGGCGTTCGCCGTTGGCGCCAAGGCCCAGGAGGATGTCGGTCATCGCGTGCTCCAAACTGTTCAGCCGCAACAGATAAGCCCGGGCGCGCGCCAGCGCGAGTGGGTTTTTGCATGCGGCGCAAAGCCCGGCTAGAAGCGCGCCAGCCATGGCCCAGCCTTTCATCCTGCTTGACGACGCGCGGCCCGACGGCGCAAGCCCGGCGCGGCTCTACCGCGCCCCGCGCGAGATCGTGGTCGCCTATCGCCCGGCGGAGGTTGCGCCGGCGCTCGAACGGATCGAGGCGCTGCGCTCGGAGGGCCTGCATCTGGCGGGCTATTTCGCCTACGAGGCGGGCCTCGCGCTCGAACCGCGGCTCCAGCCGCTGGCCGATGCGCGCAGCGGCGCGGCGGGGCCGCTGGTGTGGTTCGGCGCCTTCGATGGCTTTACCGAGCTGGCAAGCGACGAAGTTTCCGCCTGGCTGGAGCGCCAGGGCGGCGGCGGCCTGGCCCAGGTCGGCCCGGTCGAACCGCAGCTTTCGCCCGGCGGCTATGCGGCCAGGTTCGCCGCGATGCAGGAAGCGATCGCGGCGGGCGACATCTACCAGGCCAACCTGACCTTCCCGCTCGCCGGGTCGTATCGCGGCGATCCGCTGGCGCTTTACGCCGCGATCCGCCCGGCGGCGGGGGCGGGCTATGGCGGGGTGGTGTTCGATGGCTCGCACTGGCTGCTGAGCTTTTCGCCCGAGCTGTTCTTCGCCCAGCGCGGAGAGGCGGCGACGGTCAAGCCGATGAAGGGCACCCGGCCGCGCGGGCGCGACGGGACGGAGGACGCCGCCCTCGCGGCCGAACTCGCCGGATCGGTCAAGGACCGCGCCGAAAACCTGATGATCGTCGATCTGCTGCGCAACGATCTGTCGCGCGTGGCCGAAGCGGGCAGCGTTCGGGTGGAAAACGCCTTTGCGGTGGAAAGCTATCCCACGGTCCACCAGATGGTCACCACCGTGCGCGCCCGGTTGCAGCCGGGCAAGGGCGCGGCGGAGATGGTGCGCGCGCTGTTTCCCTGCGGTTCGATCACCGGCGCGCCCAAGATCCGGGCGATGGAACTGATCAATGCCCACGAGCGCGATGCGCGCGGAGCCTATTGCGGGGCCATCGGGCGGTTCGATCCGCCCGATCGGTCCGGTTCAATGGAAGCTGGCCCAATGGAAGCTGGTGATGCCGCGTTCAATGTGGCAATCCGGACCCTGCGCCTGACCCCGGAAGAGAACCAGCGGGGCCGGGCGGTGCTGGGGGTCGGCTCGGCGATCGTCGCGGATTCGGAAATGCTGCCCGAATGGCGCGAGTGCCTGGTCAAAGGGGGGTTCGTGCGCGTGCATGCCGCTGGGGCAGATCTGATCGAGACCATGCGCTTTACCCCCGACGAGGGCATTGCGCTGCTGGAGTTCCACCTCGAACGCATGAAGGCAAGCGCGGCGGAGCTGGGCTTTGCCTTCGATCGCCATGCGGTCAGGAACGCGATCCAGGCGCTGTGCTTCGATGCCGATGCGCCCGCACGGGTGCGGCTGGTGGTGTCGCGCGCCGGGGCCTACACGCTGGAGCTTTCCCCCCTGCCCGCCCCGCTGGCCGAGCCGGTGGCCTGCGCGGTGCTGCGCCTTCCGGTCGATCCGGGCGACTGGCGGCTGCGCCACAAGACCACCGACCGGGGATTTTACGATGTCGGCCTGCGCGCCGCCAAGGAAGCGGGCGCGCGGGAGGCATTGCTGCTGCGCGATGATGGCCTGGTTACCGAAGGCTGCTTCACCAACCTGTTCGTCGAGCGTGATGGCCAGCTGCTTACCCCGCCCGCCGCACTGGGGCTGCTGCCCGGCGTGCTGCGCCGCAGCCTGATCGAGGCGGGCCGCGCGGTGGAGGCGAACCTCACGCTCGAAGACCTCGGCCAGGGGTTCCTGATCGGCAATGCCCTGCGCGGACTGGTAAAAGCGAAACTGTTGTGAACGATCCTGCGATGAAGACTTCCGCCGCGCTGGGGCGCATCCGTCCCTCGCGCACCAACGCGATCACCGACCGCGCGTTCGAACTGCGCGCGGCGGGCAAGGACGTGATCTCGCTGTCGGTGGGCGAGCCGGACTTTGCCACCCCGGCCCATGTGATCGCGGCGGCCAAGGCCGCGCTCGACGCCGGCGACACGAAATATACCGCGGTGCCGGGAACGCAGGCGCTGCGCGAGGCGGCGGCGCTGCACTTTGCCCGCGATCTTGGCATCCACGTGCCGCCGGGGCAGGTAATCGTCAGCGCGGGCGGCAAGCAGGCGATCTTCCACGCGCTGCTTGCCACGCTCGATCCCGGCGACGAGGTGCTGGTGCCCAGCCCATGGTGGGTGAGCTATCCCGAGATCGTGCGCTTCGCGGGCGCCGAGGTGGTCGACCTGCCGACCACGGCGGCTGGCGGTTTCCGCATCACGCCTGAACAGCTGGAAGCCGCGATCACCCCGCGCACCCGCTGGCTGCTGCTCAACAGCCCCGGCAATCCGACCGGCGCGACCTATCCGGCAGAGGAACTGCGGGCGCTGGGCGCGGTTCTGGCGCGGCATCCCCAGGTGCTGGTCATGTCGGACGACATCTATGCCCCGCTGCGCTACACGCCGGGCGCTCACGCGACGATCAGCGTCGAATGCCCGGACCTCGCGGACCGCGTGCTGACTGTCTCGGGCGTGTCGAAAAGCCATGCGATGACCGGTTTCCGCATCGGCGTTGCCGCCGGACCGGAATGGCTGGTGAAGGCGATGGGCAAGCTGCAATCGCACTCGTCCGGCAATGCCGCCTCGATCAGCCAGGCCGCCGCCGTGGCCGCCTTTGCCGGACCGCAGGAGTTCCTGATCGACTGGCGCGAGAAGTTCCGGGTGCGGCGCGACCGGGTGGTCGCCGCGATCAACGCTGTGCCGGGGCTTTCCGCGCCGGTGCCGGACGGCGCGTTCTACTGCATGGTCGATGCCGCGCCGCTGATGGAGCGGTTCGGCGATGACGAGGGCCTGTGCCTCCACCTGCTGGAGCACGGGGTGGCGCTGGTCGCCGCATCGGCCTTTGGCGGGAAGGACGGCTTCCGCATCAGCTTTGCCGCCGACGATGCCAAGCTGGACGAGGCGCTGCGCCGGATCGCCGGAGCCGTGGCATGAGCGCGGTCCCGATCGTCTACCAGGACGGCGAGGCGCTGGTGATCGACAAGCCCGCCGGCCTGCCGATCGAGCGCCCGCGCGCGGGCGGGCGCAGCCTTGAGGACCACCTGGAAGAGCTGACGCTGGGTTTCCAGCGGCTGCCCGTGCCGGTTCACCGGATCGACACCGACACCTCGGGCTGCCTGCTGCTGGCGCGCAATCCCAAGGCCTTGAAGCGCTTCAATGCGGCCTTCGAGGCGCGCGAGGTGGACAAGGTCTACCTTGGCGTGGTCGCCGGAACGCTGGGTGAGGACGAGGGCACGATCGAGCTGTCGCTCGCCAAGATTTCCAGCGCCGAGAAGGGCTGGCGGATGATCCCCGCGAAGAAGGGCAAGCCCGCGGTGACCCACTGGCGCAAGCTGGAGGAGCGGGACGGGCTGACGCTGGTCGAATTCCGCCCGGAAACGGGGCGCACCCACCAGATCCGCGTCCATGCGCTCGCGGGCCTCGGCCACGCGCTGCTGGGCGATCCGGTCTATGGCGATGGCAAGGGCGCGCCCCGCACCATGCTCCACGCCCTGGCGCTGACCGTGCGGCGCGAAGGCAAGCCCGCGATCGAGGCGCGTGCGCCGCTGCCCGCCGATTTCGCCGCGCTGGGGTTCAGCTACGATGCCAGCGGCGGATGAGGCCATCGCCCGCGCGCTGACGCTGGTCAGCGAAAGCTTCATCACCGCCTCCGGCCCGGGCGGGCAGAACGTCAACAAGGTGGCGAGCGCGGTGCAGCTGCGGCTCGATGTCTATGCCCTGCGCCTGCCGGTGCCGGTGTTCCAGCGCCTGCGCCAGCTGGCCGGCAGCCGGATGACCGCCCGGGGCGAGCTGCTGATCAATGCCCAGCGCTTCCGCACCCAGGACGCCAACCGCCAGGATGCGCGCGAGCGGCTGGGCGAGCTGCTGCGTGAGGCTTTCGCCCTGCCCGAACAGCGCGCCAAGAGCCGGCTCAACCGCGTCGGCAAGACCGCGCGGCTGGAAGGCAAGAAGAAGCGCGGCGCGGTGAAGGCCGGGCGCGGCAAGGTCCGGCTGGACTGAGGGTCAGGGTTTTGGGGTCGGCGCCGCGCTTGGCTGGGGCGCCGGATTGGCGCTTGTCGCCTGGGTCGGCACGGCTTCGGACGGCAGGCGATCGTCCTCGATCATCTGGGCCGCTTCGTCGAGCGCCTTGGCCTCGCCTACGGTGACGCCGCCGGGGCCAGGTTCGTTGTCGGCCTTGCCGCAGGCGGCGAGGGACAGCAGGGCAAGGACAAGGATCGCTGCGCGCATGACCGCATCCTAGCTCAGCCGCGCGCCAGACGCAAAGCGGGCGGCTCACCGGCAGGGTGAACCGCCCGCATGTGCAGCCCGATTGGGCGTGCTTACGGCTTGGGCGCGGCGCTCGGCGCTTCGCTGGCGGCGGCGCTGGCGGCCTCGCTCGGCGCGGCGCTGGCATTGGCATCGGCAACCGGGGTCGCGGCGGGGTCGACGTCCTGCACCGCTTCCTCGGCCGGCATCTCGACGTTGTCAGCCTGCGCCGCTTCCTTCGCGCTTTCCGAGCTGCCGCAGGCGGCAAGCGCGAGCGCGGCACTGGCGGCGAAGGCGATGGTGGCGAGTTTCTTCATCCGGAATCCTTCCAAAAAACGATGCTGAAGTGCGGCCCCGAGCGGTCACGCTAGCCCTCCATACCGCTGCTGCCAACCGGCAAATGCGCGTAAATGCACGCTGCAAGACATTCGCAAATGGGTGGTTGCGGGATATAAAGATTTCTTTATATGAACCCTCATGCGGATCGAACCCACCCTGCGCGCCCTGGCCGATCCCACCCGGCTGAGGATCATGCGCCTGCTGGACGCGATGGAGCTGGCCGTGGGCGAACTCGCCCAGGTGCTGGGCCAGAGCCAGCCGCGCGTCTCGCGCCACGTCCGCATCCTCTGCGATGCGGGCCTCGCCGAACGCCGCAAGGAGGGCAGCTGGGTGTTCCTGCGCAGCGCCGTGGCTGAAAACCGCGCCCCGCCGATGGGCAGCGCCGCCGCGCGGCTGCTCGCCGTGGCGGAAAGCGACGATGCCGCCTTCGCCGCGCGCTGCGCCGAGGACCGCCGCCACCTCGCCGCGATCCGCGCCGCCCGCCAGGCGAGCGCCGAGGCCTATTTCGCCCGCCACGCCGCCGAGTGGGACACGCTGCGCGTCATGCACAGCGCCGACGAGCCGGTCGAGGCCGCGCTGGCGAAAGCGCTGGGCAAGGGCAGCCTGGGCGCCCTGCTCGACGTCGGCACCGGCACGGGGCGCATGGCCGAACTGTTCGCGGCCCGCAGCGCCCACGTCACCGCTTTCGACAAAAGCCCGGAAATGCTCCGCATCGCCCGCGCGCGGCTCCAGCACCTGCCCGCCGGGCAGGTCGAGCTGGTCCAGGGCGATTTCACCGCCCTGCCGTTCACCGACGCCGCCTTCGACACGGTGCTGTTCCACCAGGTGCTGCACTATGCGCAGGAGCCTGCCGCCGTGCTGGCCGAAGCCGCGCGGGTCACCCGTCCGGGCGGCGCGGTGGCGGTGGTCGATTTCGCCGCGCACGACCGCGAGGAGCTGCGCACGCTCCACGCCCACGCCCGTCTCGGCTTTTCGGACGAGCAGATGCTCGCGCTGCTGAGCGAGGCCGGGTTCGCCGCCGCCGCGCCGGTCGCGCTTCCCGGCAAGCCGCTGACCGTCAAGATCTGGATCGCCGCGCGCACCAATCAGGCCGCGCGCGTGCCAATCGCCATTCCCGCAAAGGACCAGTCGCGATGAATACCATGCTGCGGGGGGTCGAGGACCGGCCGCTGTTCACCACCATTCCCGGCGACTTCCGCGTCAGTTTCGAATTCTTCCCGCCCAAGACCGAGAAGATGGAAGAGCAGCTGTGGAACGCAGTGCTGGAACTGGCGCCGCTTGGCCCGGCGTTCGTCTCGGTCACCTACGGCGCGGGCGGCTCCACGCGCGAGCGCACCCATGCCACCGTCGCGCGGATCATCGATGAGACCGCGCTGACCCCGGCTGCGCACCTCACCTGCGTCGCCGCCAGCAAGGACGAGATCGCCGAAGTCGCCGACCGCTACTGGGAAGCAGGCGTGCGCCACATCGTCGCCCTGCGCGGCGATCCGCCGCCGGAAGCTGGCGGACGGTTCGAACCGCACCCGCAGGGCTACACCGGCGCCGCCGACCTCGTCGCCGGGCTGAAGGCGCGCCACCCGTTCGAAATCTCGGTCGCCGCCTATCCCGAGGTCCATCCCGAGGCCGCCAGCGCCGAGGCCGATCTCGACAACCTCAAGCGCAAGCTCGATGCCGGGGCGGACCGCGCGATCACCCAGTTCTTCTATTCGACCGACGCCTATTTCCGCTTCCTCGACAAGGCGCTCGCCGCCGGGATCACCGCGCCGATCCTCCCCGGGATCATGCCGGTGACGAACTTCGCGGCGATCCGGCGGATGAGCGGCAACACCACGATCCCCGGCTGGATGATCCAGCTGTTCGAGGGGCTGGACGACCTGCCCGGGCCGCGGTCCCACATCGCCGCCGCCGTCGCGGCGGACCTGTGCCGCCGCCTCTACCAGGGCGGCGTGCGCGACTTCCACTTCTACACCCTGAACCGCGCCGACCAGACCTACGCGATCTGCCACCTGCTCGGCCTGCGCCCCAAGGAAACCGGACAATGACCCCGCGCGAAACCCTGCTGGCCGAGGCGGCCAAGCGGATCCTGATCACCGACGGCGCCTTCGGGACCGAGATCCAGCGCTGGAAGCTGTCGGAAGAGGACTATGCCGGAACACTGGGCCTGTCGCGCGATCAGAAGGGCAACAACGACATCCTGGCCCTGACCAGGCCGGAAGTGCCGGAATCGATCCACCGCGCCTATTTCGAGGCCGGGGCGGACATCGCCGAGACCAACACCTTTTCCGCCAACCGGATCAGCCAGGCCGATTACGGCGCGGAGCATCTGGTGCGCGAGATCAACCTCGCCTCCGCCGCGCTCGCCCGGGCAATCGCCGACGAGTTCACCGCGAAGGACGGACGCCCCCGTTTCGTCGCGGGCGCAATCGGGCCGACCAACAAGACCCTGTCGCTCAGCCCGGACGTCAACGATCCCGGCTACCGCGAGATCGACTGGGATTTCCTGGTCGATGTCTATCACGAACAGGCCGCCGCGCTGGTCGAGGGCGGGGCGGACTTCATCCTGGTCGAAACGGTGTTCGACACCCTCAACTGCAAGGCCGCGATCATGGCGGTCAAGCAGCTGGAGCGCGAGCTGGGCCGCGAAGTGCCGCTGATGCTGTCGATGACGCTGACCGACCTGTCGGGCCGCAACCTGTCCGGCCACACGGTCGAGGCGTTCTGGCACGCGGTGCGCCACGCGAAGCCGCTGACCATCGGGCTCAACTGCTCGTTCGGCGCCAGCCAGCTGCGCCCGCACGTCCGCGCACTGAGCCAGATCGCCGACACCCTGATCATGGTCTATCCCAACGCCGGGCTGCCCAACGAACTGGGCGC
This sequence comes from Novosphingobium sp., assembly GCA_041912655.1. Classification (GTDB taxonomy): domain Bacteria; phylum Pseudomonadota; class Alphaproteobacteria; order Sphingomonadales; family Sphingomonadaceae; genus Novosphingobium. The sequence goes on from JAYRMP010000012.1 coordinate 16,954, forward strand.
CTATGACGAGATGCCGGAAACCACCGCCGCGCTGGTGCGCGAATGGGCGGAACACGGCCAGGTCAATATCCTGGGCGGCTGCTGCGGCTCCACGCCCGAGCACATCGCGGCGATTGCCCGCGTCGCCGCCGCGCTGCCCCCGCGCGCCCGGCCGCAGGTTCCGGTGGCGACGCGCCTTGCCGGGCTTGAACCCTTTGTGATGGCCGCCTGACATGACCGAAACTACCACCCGCGCCATCGCCTCGTTCGTCAACGTCGGCGAGCGCACCAACGTCACCGGCAGCGCCGCCTTCAAGAAGCTGATCCTGGCGGGCGACTACGCCAAGGCGGTCGAGGTCGCGCGTCAGCAGGTCGAGAATGGCGCGCAGATCATCGACGTCAACATGGACGAGGGCCTGCTCGACGCCGTCGAGGCGATGACCACCTTCCTCAAGCTGATCGCCGCCGAGCCGGACATTGCCCGCGTGCCGGTGATGATCGACAGCTCCAAGTGGGAAGTGATCGAGGCGGGCCTGAAATGCGTATCGGGCAAGCCGATCGTCAATTCGATCTCGATGAAGGAGGGCGAGGACGCCTTCCTGCACCACGCGCGGCTGTGCATGGATTACGGCGCGGCGGTGGTCGTCATGGCCTTCGACGAGAAGGGTCAAGCCGACAGCAGGGAGCGCAAGGTCGAAATCTGCGAGCGCGCCTACAAGCTGCTGACCGGGATCGGCTTTCCGCCGGAAGACATCATCTTCGATCCCAACATCTTCGCCGTCGCGACGGGGATGGAAGAACATGACCGCTATGGCCTGGACTTCATCGAGGCCCTGGCCGAGATCAAGGCGCGCTGCCCGCACGTCCATACCTCTGGCGGGCTCTCCAACCTCTCGTTCTCCTTCCGGGGCAACGAGCCGGTGCGCCGGGCGATGCATTCGGTGTTCCTCTACCACGCGATCCGCGCTGGCCTCGACATGGCGATCGTCAACGCCGGGCAGATCGACATCTACGACACGATCGACCCCGCGCTGCGCGAGGCCTGCGAGGACGTGATCCTTGCCCGCCGTTCCGACGCGACCGAGCGGCTGATCGCCATGGCCGAAAGCTTCAAGGGCACCGACGCGAAGACCGCGAAGGAAGCCGAGGAATGGCGCGGCTGGGACGTGGTGCGGCGGATCGAGCACGCGCTGGTCAAGGGCATCGACGCCCACGTGGTCGAGGATACCGAGGAAGCCCGCCTGCTCCACGCGCGCCCGATCGAAGTGATCGAAGGCCCGCTGATGGCGGGGATGAACACGGTCGGCGACCTGTTCGGCGCGGGCAAGATGTTCCTGCCGCAGGTGGTGAAGAGCGCCCGGGTGATGAAGAAAGCCGTCGCCCACCTGATCCCCTTCATCGAGGCGGAAAAGGAAGCAGGGGCGAAGGCGAAGGGCCGGATCGTGATGGCGACCGTGAAGGGCGACGTCCACGACATCGGCAAGAACATTGTCGGCGTCGTCCTCCAGTGCAACGGCTACGAGGTGATCGACCTTGGCGTGATGGTGCCGTGGTCGAAGATCATCGAAACGGCTGTTACCGAGCAGGCGGACATGATCGGCCTGTCGGGCCTGATCACCCCCAGCCTCGACGAGATGGTGACCGTGGCCGAGGAAATGCAGCGCGCCGGCCTCACTATCCCGCTGCTGATCGGCGGGGCGACCACCAGCAAGGTTCACACCGCGCTCAGGATCGACCCGGCCTATGACGGCCCGGTGATCCACGTGCTCGACGCCAGCCGCGCGGTCGGGGTGGCCAGCCAGCTGCTGTCCGATACCCAGGCGGAGGGCTTCATCGCGGCCACGGCGGCGGAATACCAGCACATCCGCGACCTGCGCTCGGGCAAGGACGCCTCGATCCTGCTCAGCCTCGAGGATGCCCGGGACAATGCGTTCAAGGCCGATCTCAGCGAGAAGGCTCCGCCGCCCGAACAGCCGGGGGTGCACGTGTTCGAGGACTGGAACCTGGCCGATCTGGTCGAGTGTTTCGACTGGACCCCGTTCTTCCGCGCCTGGGAGCTGGCGGGGACTTACCCTGCGATCCTCGACGACGAGGTTGTGGGCGAAAGCGCGCGCGCGCTCCATGCCGACGCGCTGGCCATGCTGGACAAGATCGTCTCCGAAAAGTGGCTGACCGCGCGCGGCGTCGCCGGTTTCTGGCCCTGCGCCCGCGAAGGCGACGACGTGGTGATCTACCTCACCGAAGAGGAGCGCCATGTCCGCCTGCCGTTCCTGCGCCAGCAGATCCGCAAGAGCCGCGACCGGGCGAACTTCTGCCTCGCCGACTTCATCGACCCCGATGGCGACTGGATTGGCGGCTTTGCGGTGGCGATCCACGGGATCGAGCCGCACCTCGAGCGGTTCCGCGCCAGCCACGACGATTACTCGGACATCCTGCTGAAGGCGCTGGCCGACCGCTTTGCCGAAGCCTTTGCCGAGCGGCTCCACCAGCAGGTGCGCACCACGCTGTGGGGCTATGCTCCCGGCGAGCAGCTGACCAACGAGGCGCTGATCCGCGAGCAATACCGCGGCATCCGCCCTGCCCCGGGCTATCCCGCCTGCCCGGACCACAGCCTGAAGCCCACGCTGTTTGGCCTGCTGGACGCCGGCGCGAACGCCGGGATCACGCTGACCGAAAGCCAGGCGATGCTGCCGACCTCGGCGGTTTCCGGGTTCTACTTCGCCCACCCCGAAAGCCAGTATTTCGGCGTGGCGCGGATCGGGCGGGATCAGCTGGCGGACTATGCGCAGCGCGCCGGGGTGGACGTGGCAACGGCGGAGCGCTGGCTCAGGCCCAACCTCGACTGATCGGCGGGCGCGGGCTCATTCCGCCTGGTACCATTCGGCGATCAGGATCTCGAGATTGCCCTTGGGTTCGAACCGGGTCTTGCGGACTTCGAACTGGGTCGGGGAAATCTTTTTCACCCCGTCCATGCAGAAGCTGACCAGGTTGTCGGGCTTGCCCTTGTCGACCACCAGGCGGAATTCGCCGATCGGGCCCTTCCAGTTGCGCCCTGAGCTCAGGATGTAGCTGATCCAGGTTTCGCTGGCGAAGGCGGGATTGTCCGGGTGGGCCTTGCGCTCGGCCGCCTGGCGCCGGTCGTAGGCGGCGTAGAAGTCCGGATCGATGCAGTAGGTGCCGCGGTGCCACTTGTCAGTGCCGCGGTATTCCGGCTCCAGCGCACCGGCCACCGAACCGCCGTTAAGTGGCTTGTATCTATGGGAAACTTCCACCGTCTTGCCGGGCAGGAAAGTCTGCGTGCGGGTGATGTGGGTGACCACGTCCCAGGCGGGGATCAGGTCGGTGCTGCCGGCGTAAGCGGGCTTCAGCAGCCCCTCCTTGCGATAGACCGCGCGCTGCCTTGGCGATAGTTTTACAACAAATTCAGGCATTTGCGACTCTCTGGTGATCCAGTTGACCGGCCAGCCCAGCGCCTTCACCCGTGCCGTAACATCCCGCCCCCGCAGCAGCGCCTGCTCGGTAACCCCCAGCTGCACCGGCCGGCCATCAACCATCGTCCTGAAATCGAGCGCCCGGTAATCCGGCACCGCCGTATCGCCCTCGAACATGCCCGAATCCGGCGACAGCACCGGCACCGGGAACGACACCACCGTCTCCACCGCCCGGGCGCTGCGATTGGTGAACCGGTAGGTTACCCGCACCTCGTCCTTCGAGATGTAGAGGTCCTCGTAGTCCATCGTCACCGCGCCGTTCTGGCGCAGTTCGATCCCGCCAAGGCCCACTGCGGCGGCGCTGTCATTGGCGAGCGCCGCGCCCGGAACAGCGGCAAGGGCAAGGGCAGGCAGGACGAATGCGCGCATCGGCGGGAACTCCTTCGCTCCGCAGATTTCCGCATTCCACAGGGACTGTCAAACGGCGGTTCTGGCGGCTATCCAGCGGCAATGAGGCGCTTTCTTCTTCCGCTGCTGGCCCTGGTTTCCACCCCCGCGCCGGCTGCGCCAGCCACCGTCGCGGTCGCGTTCGACCGCCAGTCGATCCGACCGGTGCTTGCCGAGGGACTGGCCGACAAGGCCTCCTCGCGCGCCGTCACTGCCGACGATCCGGTGCGGATCGCCAGCATTTCCAAGCTCGTCACCGCGCTGGGCGTGATGCGCCTGGTCGATGAGGGCAGGCTCGATCTCGACCGCGACGTCTCGGACTACCTTGGCTGGGAACTGCGCAACCCCGGTTGGCCAGACAAGCCGATCACCCTGCGCCACCTCTTGTCCCACCAATCGAGCCTGGTCGATGGCGGCGAGCTTTACATCGTGCCGCTGGAAGAGACCCTGCGCCGCCGCCTCGCCGATCCGCGCGTCTGGGATACCGCCCATGCGCCGGGCAGCGGGTGGTTCCACTACACCAACCTCAATTTCCCGGTGATCGCCAGCGTGATGGAGCGCGCCAGCGGCGAACGCTTCGACCGGCTGATGACCCGGCTGGTACTGAAGCCGCTGAAACTGGACGCCTGCTACAACTGGTCCGGCTGCTCGCCCGCCGCCGTCTCGCGCGCAGTGGTGCTCTACCGCTCGACCGGCGAGGTCGCCAAGGACGATCTCAAGGGCCAGGTGCCGGGCTGCCTGGTGACGACCCGCGCGATCGCCGATGCTTGCGAGCTTGGGCTCTATCCGCTTGGCAGCAATGGCGCGCTGTTTTCGCCGCAGGGCGGCCTGCGCATCTCGATGCGCGACCTTGCCAAGGTCGGCCAGATGCTCGCCCGGCAGGGCAAGGGCTTCCTGAAGCCCGCCAGCTATGCCGAACTGGTCAGGCCGCAGTGGCGCTTCGACGGGACCAACGGCCTCGGCGAGGACGGCACCGCCAACGGCTTTTTCTGCGCCTATGGCCTGGCGATCCAGACCATCGAAAGCGGCGGCGCGCAGTGCCGCGACGCGCTGCTGGGCGACGGCATCGCCCGGCTGGGCCATTCCGGCGACGCCTATGGCCTGAAATCCGGACTCTGGTTGGACCCGGTGAGCGGCAAGGGCCTGGCCTATTTCACCACCGAGGTCGCGCCCGATGCCCCCACGGGCCGCACCGCCTTCACCCGCGCCGAGGAAACGCTTGTGGAGAGAGCCCGCTAGGCTTTGCGCGCCGCGCCGATAGGCTCTAGGCCGCAGGCGATGCCGTCCGAGCTTTACGAGACCCTGCATGCCACCTTCGGTTTCTCCGCCTTTCGCGGCGTGCAGGAACAGGTCGTCGCGCGGGTGCTGGCGGGGCAATCGACGCTTGCGGTCATGCCGACGGGCGCGGGCAAGAGCCTGACCTACCAGCTGCCATCCGTGATGCTGGAGGGCACCTGCGTGGTGATTTCCCCGCTCATCGCGCTGATGCACGACCAGCTCCGTTCGGCCGAGGCCAACGGCATCCGCGCGGCCAGCCTGACCAGCGCCGACAGCGACCGCATACAGACCATCGAGCGCCTCCGCGCGGGCGAGCTCGACCTGCTCTACGTCGCGCCCGAGCGGGCCAGCCAGCCGCATTTCCTCGAACTGCTGCGATCGGCGCGGATCAGCCTGTTCGCGATCGACGAGGCGCACTGCGTTTCCGAATGGGGTCACGATTTCCGCCCCGATTACCGCCTGCTGCGCCCGCTGATGGACGCCTTTGGCCACGTGCCGCGCCTTGCCCTCACCGCCACCGCCGATGCCCAGACCCGCGCCGACGTGCTGGCGCAGCTGGGTATCCCGGCGGATGGCCTGATCGTCGCCGGGTTCGATCGGCCCAACATCCGCTACGCGATCCGCCACCGCGACAATCCGGTGCGCCAGCTCACCACCCTGATGGCCGAGCAGCCCGGGCCCGGCATCGTCTATGCCCCTACCCGCCGCAAGGTCGAGGAACTGGCCGAAAAGCTGGCCCAGGCCACCGGCCGGGCGGTGCTGCCCTATCACGCGGGCCTCTCCAACGAGGTGCGCGCGGCCAACCAGGCGGCCTTCGTCGCCTCGGAAGACATGGTGATGGTGGCCACGGTCGCCTTCGGCATGGGGATCGACAAGCCCGACGTGCGCTTCGTCGCCCATGCCGGGATCCCCAAGTCGATCGAGGGCTATTACCAGGAAACCGGCCGTGCAGGCCGCGACGGCGAGGCCAGCGAAGCGGTGATGCTGTGGGGGGCAGACGATTTTGCCCGCGCCCGCATGCGGCTTGCCGAGGTGGAGGAAGGCCGCCGCGAAGGCGAACGCAAGCGGCTCGATGCCTTGGCGGCACTGGTCGAAACCGGCGGCTGCCGCCGCGCCCTGCTGCTGCGCCATTTCGGCGAGGACCCGCCCGCCACCTGCGGCAATTGCGACAACTGCCTCGACGCACCGGGCATTGCCGATGTCAGCGAACTCGCCCGCAAGTTGCTGTCCGCCGTCTACCGTACCGGTCAGAGCTTCGGCTTCGGCCATGTCGAAAAGGTCCTGACCGGCGTGGCAGATGACCGCGTGCTGCAGCGCGGACACGACCAGCTCAGTGTGTTCGGGATCGTGTCAGCCGACGAGGCGCCGATGCTGCGCCCACTGGTCCGCGCCCTTCAGGCGCGGGGCAGCCTGGTTCCCACCGAACATGGCGGGCTGGCGCTGGGCGGCGATGCGCGCGAAGTGCTGAAGGGCGAGGTGCCGGTCCTGATCGCGCTCCAGCCGAAACGAGAAAAGGCCGGCAAGGGCCGCCGCGATCGGAGTGGAGGCGTGCCGCTTCCGGTCGGCGATCCGCTGTTCGAGGCGCTGCGCGCGCTGCGCCGCGAACTGGCGCAGGAAGCCGGGGTGCCGCCCTATGTCATTTTCCACGATTCCACCCTGCGCGAGATGGCCGAGGTCCGGCCCGCCAGCCTGGCCGCCCTGGGTGAAATCGGCGGGGTCGGCACCCGCAAGCTCGAAGCCTATGGTGACGCCTTCCTCGCCGCTATCCGCCAGCACTGAACTGGCGGGCAGCCGCAGCTGCCCGCCCCAACCGGTCAGGGCCGGATCGAATCATGCGGCAGGTGGGGGGGCCGCGTCCTCGCCGTGCCGGGTCTTCCACAGCGAGTAGAACACGCCCGCCGCGATCAGACCGAAGGTCACGCCCAGGCTCAGCACCGGCGGGAACTTGTCGCCGCCCAGCAGGAAGTCCGACACGAAGATCTTCGAACCGATGAACACCAGCACCGCGGCCAGCGCATACTTCAGGTAGTAGAACCGGTGGATCATCGCCGAGAGCGCGAAGTACAGCGCGCGCAGGCCCAGGATCGCCATGATGTTGCTGGTGTAGACGATGAAAGTGTCGGTGGTGATCGCGAAGATCGCCGGCACCGAATCGACCGCGAAGACCAGGTCCGCCAGGTTGATCACCACCAGCGCGACGAACAGCGGAGTGACCGCGGTGACCAGCTTGCCCGTCTTCTCGTCCGGGACCTTCACGAAGAAATGCTGTTCGTGCAGTTGCGGCGTGACGCGCATGTGGCTGGAAATCCACCGCACCACCGGGTTGCTGGCGATATCCGGATCGTGGTCCCCGGTGAAGAACATCTTGATGCCGGTGAAGACCAGGAAGGCCGCGAAGATGTAGAGCACCCAGTAGGCCTGCTCGACCAGCGCCGCGCCCGCCGCGATCATCCCGCCGCGCAGCACGATCACCGCCAGGATGCCCCACAGCAGCGCCCGGTACTGGTACTTGGCCGGGATCGCGAAGAAGGTGAAGATCAGGCTGATCACGAAGACGTTGTCGATCGACAGCGCCTTTTCGATGAAGAAGCCCGTGTAGTATTTCATGCCAAGGTCGGCGCCCTTCTCGATCCACACCCAGGCACCGAAGGCCATGGCGATGGCGATGTAGAAGGCGGTCAGCTTCAGCGATTCACCGATCCCCATTTCCCGGTCCTCCTTGTGGAGGATCCCAAGGTCAAAGGCGGTGAGCGCGAGGACGAGGCCGGCGAAGGCCAGCCAGAACCAGACCGGCGTACCCAGCCAGTCGGCAAGCAGGAATTCCATGGATCAAAGCCCCTGTTGATAGAAACGAAGCACCGGCGCGCCGGCCTGCGCGGCCGATGCGCCGGTGCGGATTGTCCGCCGATCAGGCGGTGCGCGGCCCGGCAAGGCGCGCGATACGGTCCTTGACCGCGAGCTTCAGCTTCTTGAGCCGCGCGATCTCGAACGGATCGGCCCACAGCCGCGCCTTGGCGCGCTGCAACTGCTCATCAAGCTTCTGGTGACGCCTCAGCAGGCGATAGACTCGGTCAGTCATGGTCATGCACCCTTTCGTTACGTTGTGACGTACGATCGGATGCGCCGAGCCGGGGACTTGGGGGAAGGAAGGGGGAAACCCCGGACCCCTGGCATCGGCAACATCCGATGCGGTCCGACATCACGCAGCGCCTGGCGGAGGGAAAGCCAGAGCGCGGCGCCAGAGGGGCCCGGTCCCGCACGACCTTAATACGACTGATTCGCTCCTGTTTCAAGCCCCGGATTGTGCATCGGTCCCGGAGCGCCACCCGCCCCCACTTCTGGCCTTGGTCAGTTCAAGCCCCAGCAACAGGCCGAGCCCTGCCGCCGCGACCGCGCCGACGTCCGCCAGGCCCGGCGGGGAGAAGCCCATCACGCGCTGCACGCCAGGCAGGAAGGCGATGCCCGCGGCGCCCGTCACGACGAAACCCATGACGTACCGGAAGGTCGGGTTACCGCGAAACAGCGCATGGCCGAGCGCAGTGCTGAACGAGCGATTGGCCAGGACCAAGGCCAGAATTGCGGCCAGCAGGGCATAGAAGGCCAGGGTCCGCACATGGTCCGCCGGCAGCGCCAGATAGTGCGCCCCGAAGACCACCGCCGAAACGACCGCAAGCGCCAGCCCGCCCTGGACCACCGAACGCCCGACCAGTTCGGCCGAGAACAGCCGCTCCGCCGGATTGCGGGGCGGGCGCTCCATCGTCCGGCTCTCCTCCCGCTCCGCCTCGAAGACGAGCGCGCAGACGGGATCGATGACCATTTCGAGCAGCGCGATCGGCAGCGGCCCCAGAACCACCGGCAACCCGAAGACCAGCGGCAGGATCGCCAGCCCCGCGATCGGCACGTGGACCCCGAAGATGAAGGCCAGCGCCTTGCGGATGTTGTCGTAAATTCGTCGCCCGACCCGGATCGCGTCGACGATGGCGCCAAAATCGTCCTCGACCAGCACGATCGATGCCGCCTCGCGGGCGACATCGGTCCCCCGCTTGCCCATCGCGATGCCGATATGGGCCGCCTTGAGCGCAGGCGCATCGTTGACCCCGTCGCCCGTCATCGCGACGATTTCGCCCGCGGCCTTGAGCGCGTTGACGATCCGCAGCTTCTGGTCCGGCTGGGTCCGCGCGAAGACGCTGACACCCGGCACGCGGGCAACGAGCTGCGCGTCGCTGAGCGCAGCCACTTCGGCTCCCAGCATGACCTCGCCGCCATCGATCCCCGCCTCGGCGGCGATGGCCCGCGCGGTAGCAGCATGATCGCCGGTGATCATCACCACGCGAATTCCGGCCCGGCGGCACTGCGCCACGGCCCCGGGTACCCCGGCCCGCAGCGGGTCGGCGAGACCGGCGAGACCGAGCAGCTGAAAATCGTGCTCGGCATGGGCCTTGCGAACATCGCCTGCATGCACCCTGGCACTGGCAACGCCCAGCACCCGCATACCGGACGCAGCCATTTCCTGGGCAGCAGTTTCGAGCGCAGCCAGCTCTGCTCCTTCCAGGCCGCAGAGACGCGCGACTGCCTCGGGAGCACCCTTGCTCGCCAGGGTCAGCGCTCCCTCGCCATCGTGCTGCCACACGTTGGAAACGGCAAGCAGTTCGGGCGTGAGGCCATAGCTGTGCACCAGCGCGCGCCCGGCCCCGCCGGCGCTGCCGGCTTCGCGGGCGGCCTCATGGAAGGCCACTTCCATCGGATCCACCGGTACCGGCGCGCTGGCGAGAGCCGTGGTCTCGAGCAGCGCCAGCGCGCGCGCATCGCCAAGGCATTCGCTTATCGGGCACGTCCGTCCACCCGGAAACCAGAGCTGCGCCACCGTCATCCGGTTCTGGGTAAGCGTGCCGGTCTTGTCGGTGCACAGCACTGTCGCCGCACCCATGGCCTCGATCGCCGTGGTGCGCCGCGTCAACACGCCGACCTGCGCGATCCGCCAGGTGCCCATCGCCAGGAAGATTGTCAGTACCACCGGGAATTCCTCCGGCAGAAGCGACATCGCGGTGGCGATGCCCGCCAGCAGGGCATCCAGCCAGCTGCCCCGAAACAGACCGTAAAGCAGCACGACCACAGCCGCGATTCCCAGTCCTCCGGCGGCACAGATGGCCACGATCCGCGAGGTTTCGGCCTGCAGCCGCGGGTTTTCCCGTTCGAGCCCGGCGAGCGATTGGCCGATCCGGCCGATCCGGCTGCGGTGACCGGTCGCCGTGGTGCGGGCAATGGCGCGCCCGCGCGTGATGATCGATCCGGAGAACACCTGCGGCAGATCGTCACCGCCCGGCTCCCCCTCTGCGGCATCTTCCGGGCGCATCGCGCGCTTGCGGACCGGCACCGATTCGCCGGTAAGCAGCGCTTCGTCGGCTTCAAGCTCGCGCGCCTCCAGCAGGCAGGCATCAGCGGCCACCCGGTCGCCCTGCTCCAGCACGAGAATGTCGCCCGCCACGACTTCCCGGCCCGCTATCCGGATCGTCTCCCCGTCGCGGATCACCAGAGCGCGCGGCGCGGACAGGTCGCGCAGCGCCTCCAGCACGTTCTCCGTTCGCGCTTCCTGGACGATGGTAATGACGATCGAAAGCAGCGCGAACAGCAGCAGGACCAGCGCCTCGGTGGTGTCGCCCAGCGCAAGATAGATCCCGCCAGCGGCGAGCAACATCGCCAGCATCGGCTCGCGCAGCACCTCCAGCGCGATCCTGAGCGGCGTGCGGCGATCAGCGCGGGGAAGCTCGTTCGGTCCGTCGCGCGCCAGTAATGCGTGTGCCTGCGACCGTGACAGGCCGGCAAGCGACGCGGCACCGCCCACCGAATCGGGAGCGGGTTCGGCACTGACGGAAGTGGTCATCACCCTGACTCCAAGACCAGCGGCACGAGCCCCGCCGGGGCCTCATTTGGCCGGACAAGCGCCTGACAAGCAAGCGCAGTTGACAGGCCCAAGCAATGCGATATTAATTTGATATCACTTTTCAGGGGAGCAACCCGATGACCGATACCCATCCCGCCATGAACCTGAGCCGCGAGAAGCGCGCCTGGAGCACCAGCGGCTACCTGATCTTCGTGGCCTTCATCACGCTCCTGGCGCTGACCATCTGGCGCATCATCGCTTTTGCCGGCAGCAACCCGGCGGACAGCGAAGTGTTCGGCTTCGTCGTCTCCTCGGGCCTCAGCGTGGTCGCGCTGATCATCCTGTCGAGCGGGTTCTACATGATCCAGCCCAACCAGGCCGCCGCGATCACCCTGTTCGGGTCCTACCGCGGGACCGACCGCTCGCCCGGCCTGCGCTGGGTCTGGCCGTGGATGGGCAAGACCAAGATCTCGGTCCGCGCCAACAACGTCGTGTCGGAAAAGCTCAAGATCAACGACCTGCGCGGCAACCCGATCGAGATCGCGACCAATGTCGTCTGGCGCGTCGCCGACACCGCGCAGGCGCTCTATGACGTCGATGACTACAAGGCCTTCGTCGAGGTCCAGATCGAGGCGGCGGTGCGCTCGATCGGATCGCGCTATCCTTATGATGATATCGAGCATCACGAAACGACGCTGCGCTCCAACCACGGCGAGGTGAACGAGGAACTGCGCGCCGAACTCAACGAGCGACTGCGCATCGCCGGGCTGACGGTCGACGAATGCGGCCTCACCCACCTGGCCTATGCGCCCGAGATCGCCGGGGCGATGCTGCGCCGCCAGCAGGCCGAAGCGGTCATCAGCGCGCGCAAGAAGCTGGTCGAAGGTGCGGTCACCATGGTCGAGATGGCGCTCCAGCAGCTCAGCGAGAAGGACGTCGTCCACCTTGATGACGAGCGCAAGGCGGCCATGGTCTCCAACCTGATGGTCGTGCTGTGCGGCGAGCGCGACACCCAGCCGGTGGTCAACGCGGGCTCGCTCTACTAGGCCCCCAAGCGATGTCCCCACCGGCCAAGAAATCCTTCCCCCTGCGACTCGATCCGGCGCTCCATGCAGCGCTGGAGCGGGTCGCTGCGGCGGATTTCCGGTCGGTGAATGCCGTGATCGAGGTACTGCTGCGCGAAGCGCTGGCGCGGCGCGGGATCAGGCTCGCCCCGGCCGAGCCGCCGCGCCGCGGCCGTCCACCCAAGGAGACTGGCGATGCATGAGACACAGGACCGGCAGCCCTGGTTTGCCGCCCGCCGCTATGGCTATGGTTCGGGGTTGCCAATTGCCTGGCAAGGCTGGGCGTTGCTGGGCGGATACCTGGCCCTGCTCGCGCTCGTCGGCTGGCTCGACCGCCTCCCGGGCGGCGCGCCCCGGATCACCGCCTTCGCGCTGTTCGTTGCTGGGACCGCGACATTCCTGTCCATCGTCAAGCAGCGCACCCGGGGCGGCTGGCGCTGGCGGTGGGGCGGCAAGGACTGAAACCTGTGGGCAGCGACCTGTCCTCTGCCGGGACAGCGCCGGAATGCTTCACCGCTTGTTGACCGCGCAGTGGTATCGAAGCGGCATGACCCGCTCGCTCCGCCTTCCCCTCGTCGCTGCAGCCGCGCTGGCCGCTGCGCTCGTTTCCGCCGTCTCCGCCCCGGCCCAGCCGCGTGCGGGCTACCAGATCGCCGGTACCAGCCAGACCTTCGGCCGCCTGCAGGATGCGGTCAACGCGATCGGCAACGGCAGCGGCACGATCGTCATTCCGGCCGGACGCTATGCCGACTGCGCGGTGCAGACCGGGGGCACGATCGCATACATCGCCGAGGTCCCGGGCCAGAGCGTGCTCGACGGGGTCGCCTGTGAGGGCAAGGCCGCACTGGTGCTGCGCGGGCGCGAGGCGCGGGTAGAAGGGCTGGTCTTCGCCAATATCCGCGTGCCGGACTGGAATGGCGCGGGGATCAGGCTGGAGCAGGGCAACCTCGTCGTCAGCCAGTCATGGTTCCGCGACAGCCAGCAGGGCATCCTTTCGGCCAATGACGAATCTGGTTCGATCACGATCGACAAGTCGACCTTCACCCGGCTTGGCACCTGCGAAGGCCCGGGCGGCTGCGCCCATTCGCTCTATCTGGGTGAATACGGCGCGGTGACGATAACCCGCAGCCGGTTCGAAGCCGGACGCGGCGGGCACTATGTGAAGAGCCGCGCCGCGCAGATCGCGGTGCTGGGGTGCAGCTTCGACGATTCGGCCGGGCGCGGCACCAATTACATGATCGACCTGCCCGGTGGCGCCTCGGGCCGGATCGCGAACAACTGGTTTGTACAGGGCACCAACAAGGAAAACCATTCGGCCTTCATCACCGTCGCCCCCGAAGGCCGCCAGCACAGCTCCGCCGGACTGGTGATCGAGGGCAACGATGCGCGCTTCGCGCCGGGTGTCGAATGGCCCAGCACTTTTGTGGCCAACTGGACGGACGATCCGGTCCAGATCGGCCAGAACCGGCTCGCCCCGAACCTCAAGCGCAACGACCGGCGCTGAAGCCTACCTGAGCAGGTGACCGGAGCGGTCGCGCTTGGTGGCCAGATAGCGCGCGTTGTGGGGATTGGCGGGCAGCTCGTGGGGCACCCGCTCGGCAATCTCTACCCCGGCGCCGCCCAGCGCTTCGAACTTGGCCGGATTGTTGGTCATCAGCCGGATCGCGCCCACCCCCAGCAGCTGGAGCATCCGTGCCGCAATCGGGAAATCGCGCGCCTCATTGGGCAAGCCGAGCCGGGTGTTGGCATCGACCGTATCGAAGCCCTGGTCCTGCAGCTGATAGGCCCGCAGCTTGTTAATCAGGCCGATCCCGCGCCCTTCCTGGCGCAGGTAGAGCAGCACGCCCCAGCCCCCGGCGCGCGCCTCCTGGGCCATCGCCTCCAGCGCGGCATCGAGCTGCGGCCCGCAATCGCATTTGAGGCTGCCGAGCACGTCACCGGTGAGGCATTCGGAATGGAGCCGCACCAGCGGCGGGCGTTCCGTCTGCTGCCGCCCGATCACCAGCGCCACGTGTTCGCGCAGGTCATCGGCGGAGCGGAAAGCGACGATTTCCGCCTGCTCCGCCGCTGCGACCGGAAGGCGCGCGCGGCTGGCAATGGCGAGGTGGCGGGCGTCCTTCCAGTCGGCGAGGTCCGCGCTCGATACCGCCTGCGCCTCGCCAATCGGCGTGGGACCAAGCAGGAAGGCCGGAAGGATGCCTGCCAGCCGGGCCAGTTCCAGCGCAGTCACCGACGCCTCGGGAGCGTCCAGCGCCTCGGCCAGGAACGGCCCCTTCATGGGGCGCGCCAGATCGAGCGCGGGGTCGGCCACCGCGCGCGCCAGATCGAGGTCGAACGGCTCAGCGCCGCGAATCTGCACCGGCGCCTCGGGCACTGCCGCCTCGCGCTGGTTGGCGAGCTTCAGGGTCACGGCCCGTGCCGCCGAAATCAGCATGCGCGGCGCGGTCGCTCCGGGGGCGAAGCCGGTTTCCGCCGGCAGCAGGGTCAGCGTCCCATCGACGCACAGGGGCCAGCCGTGGCGCAGCGCATCGAGCGCAAGCGCAACGCGGCGGCTTTCGCTCATAGCGTGAATTCCGTGATCAGAGGAACGTGGTCGCTCGGCTGCTCCCAGCGGCGGGTTTCCTCGACAAAGCGATGGCTGACCGATTGCGCGGCGAGCTCGGGCGAGGCCCACATATGGTCGAGCCGGCGACCCCGGTCCTTGTCCTGCCAATAGGTGCGGTAGGACCACCAGGTCCAGTTCCGCTCTGGCGCGGGGATATGCTTGCGGCCCAGATCCACCCAGCCGTGCGCGCCCGCCAGCCGCCCCAGCGCCTCGACCTCGATGGGCGTATGGCTGACCACCTTTAGCAGGGCCTTGTGATCGTAGACGTCGCAGTCCAGCGGGGCGATGTTGAAATCGCCGACCAGCAGCGTCGGACGGTCGAGCCCATCGGCCCAGCGCGTCATCCGCTCCAGGAAGTCGAGCTTCTGGCCGAACTTGGGGTTCGCCTCGCGGTCGGGAATGTCACCGCCCGCCGGAATGTAGACGTTCTCCAGCATCAGGCCCTGACCGGGTCCGAGCAGCTCCACCCCGACATGACGTGCCTCGCCATTGGCCTGCCAGTCGTTGCGGGTGAGCTCGCGAAGCGGGATGCGGCTGACCGTGGCAACGCCGTGATAGCCTTTCTGGCCGTGCACCGCGCGGTGGACATAGCCCATCCGGTCGAATGCATCGTGCGGGAACAGGTGCTCGGCGCACTTGATCTCCTGCAGGCAGAGCACGTCGGGCGCCTGCTCGGTCAGGAAGCGTTCGACCTGATCAATGCGCAGGCGGACGGAATTGATGTTCCAAGTGGCGATCGAAACCATGGGTGGAGGCTTTAGAGCGCTTTCGCCGCGCCGCAACTGCCTTCGCTAGCCGTGCGCTGGATCATGGCAAAGGAAAACCCTCGGTCCGGGGGCATTGGACCGAGGGTTCCTTTGTGCGTTCGTCACGCTGACGGAGCGACCTGTAAGGAGGCTCGGGCAACAGGGGGGAAACCCGCCTCAAGCCGCGCCGTCGAGGACATTTCTAGGGCATTTTCGCTTGCTGGCCCATGAACAATCGGCACGGATTTGTCGCAGTTTGTCGCAGCTTGGGCACATCCCGCGCCGGGCCGTTGCCCGTCATCGACGAGTGGCGGCGCGCGGATCGTTGAAGCGGAAAGTGTTGTCAGGCACCGCCACGCCGTATTGCTGATTCGACAGGCTGACGATCGTCCGGGTGTTCTGCGAATCGAGCGACGCCCAGCTCGACAACTCCATCCCGCCCGGTGCGCCGGGCTTGCGGATGAAGATCAGGGTAATCACCCCGTATTCGGGATGGGCCTTGTCGCGCACTTCGACGCTGACCACCCCGGGCTGACCCGAGGGGACCAGCTTGCCGAACTTCATCACGTCGCGATTGGGATCGAGCAGCGCGCCAAGCGGGCTGTTGCGAATCGGCCAGCGCTGGACCTGCCGCACCTCGTAATCGACGAAACTGAGCGCGCTGCCGTCTGAGACGATCAGCATCGGCACGCCCTTTTCGTACTGGAAGCGGATCTTGCCGGGGCGCTTGAGCGTGAGCACGCCGCGCAGGCGCTGGCCATTGCGGTCGGTCTGGACGAAATCGGCGCGCATCGTGCTGATCGCACGGAGCGCCGCCACGGCACCGGCGAGGTCGCCTTGTGCGGCAGTGGCAGGCGCGGGCGCCTGGGCCATCGAAGTGATTGGCGCGGAAACGACAAGCGCCGCCGAAACGGCGGCACCTGCTAGCGAGCGGGTAAGATTCAAACGGTTCATGCCGCGCGTCCTGTCAGACGGGGTTTGAACTCGCGCTGAACTTACTTGATCTTGGCTTCCTTGAACTCGACGTGCTTGCGCACGACGGGATCGTACTTCTTGAACACCATCTTCTCGGTGGTGTTGCGCGGGTTCTTCTTGGTGACATAGAAGAAACCGGTGTCGGCAGTGGAAACCAGCCGGATCTTGACGGTTGCGGGCTTCGCCATGGCGTTTGTCCTGAACTTTCCGATTCGCAGCCGAAGCCGCACAAAAACTCGTGAGGCGGCGCAAGCGGCCGCCTCGAAGGCCGCGCCAATGCGGCAGAAGACCGCCAAAGTCAAGGCCGCGCAGCTTTGCCCCGGAACGGCTCGATCGGCTGGAGCACGCCGCAGCTTTCGGCCAGCGGATCGTGGTCCAGCGGCTGCCAGTCCAGCTCTTCCGGATCGACCGCAGTATCGGGCAGCCGGTCGAGCAGATCGCGAATCAGGGTCAACCGGCCGCGCCGCTGGTCGTTGAAGTCGACCAGCGTCCAGGGCGCATGTTCCGTGTGAGTCGCCCGCAGCATGGCTTCGCGCGCGGCGGTATAGTCCGCATACTTGCCCCGCGCGGCCAGATCGATCGGCGAGAGCTTCCAGCGCTTGAGCGGATCCTCGAGCCGTTCGGCAAAACGCTCTTCCTGCCGGGCCTGATCGGTGGTCAGCCAATACTTGAACAGCAGGATTCCGTCGTCCGTCAGCTGCTTTTCGAACACCGGGGCCTGTTCGAGAAAGGCCTCGACCTGCACTTCGCTGGCAAAGCCCATCACCTTTTCCACTCCGGCGCGGTTGTACCACGAGCGGTCAAACAGCACGATTTCGCCGGCAGCGGGAAGATGCGCGGCGTAACGCTGAAAGTACCATTCCCCTTTCTCGCGCTCGGACGGTTTGGACAGGGCGACGATCCGGCACTGGCGCGGATTGAGCGGACGGGCGACCGCCTGGATCGCGCCGCCCTTGCCTGCCGTGTCGCGTCCTTCGAACAGCACCAGCACGCGCGCGCCGGTCTTGGCGACCCAGCGGGCCATCGCCACCAGTTCCTCCTCCAGCGGGGCATAGTGCTTTTCGAACTTCTTGCGCGTCAGTTGCTTCATGGCCTGCGACTCCGGTGAACGGCCCAGCTTGCTCCCGCCCCGCGCCAGCCGCAACAGCCGCGATTCGGCGTTGCCGTCCCGATCCGGTAAAGTTACAATTGCAACCATGTCGGACGATCTCTTTGCCCACCTGCCCGATCCCGGCCCGGGAGTGTTCACCGCCCCGCTTCAGCGCCCGGCGCATGTGGGTGAGGACTGGCTGGAGCCCGCGCAGCGCAGCTACACCGCCGAGGAACACGGCGTGTGGGACGACCTTTACGCCCGCCAGCTCGAAGTCCTGCCGGGCCGAGCGGCCAGCGCCTTCCTGCAGGGCCTCGACAAGCTTGACCTCGGGCGCGGCGGGGTGCCGGACTTTGCCCGCCTGTCGGCAGAACTGGGCGCGTTGACCGGGTGGAGCGTCGTGCCGGTGCCGATGCTGATCCCGGACCACGTGTTCTTCTGGCACCTTGCCAACCGGCGCTTCCCGGCGGGCAACTTCATCCGCAGCCGTGACTGCTTCGACTACATCCAGGAACCGGACGTGTTCCACGACGTATTCGGCCACGTGCCGATGCTGGCCGACCCGACCTTTGCCGACTACATGCAGGAATATGGCCGGGCCGGGTGGAAGGCGATGCGTTACAACCGGCTGAAGGCGCTCGGCGCGCTCTACTGGTACACGGTAGAATTCGGGCTGATCCAGGAAGCGGACGGACTGCGCGCCTATGGTGCGGGCATCCTCTCGGGCCCGACCGAGGCGGTCTATTGCCTTGAAGCGGAAAGCCCCAACCGGATCATGCTGAACGTCGACCGGTTGATGCGCACCGACTACGTGATCGACGATCTCCAGCCGACCTACTTCGTGATCGAAAGCTTCGCCGAGCTGTATCACGACACCGTGGAGCGCGATTTCGACCGGCTCTACCGCAGCCTCGGCCCCGGCTTCACCTATGCCAACACGGCGGTGATCGACGTCGACGACGTGCTTCATCGCGGCACGCAGGAATACCTCCTGCGCGGCGGACGGGGGAGCGGGGCGAAACCGGTATGACCGGCCTCAGCGCGAGAGAAGGAACACCGCCAGCGCGCCCGCGACGATGCGGTACCAGGCAAACGGCGCAAAGCCGGCACGGCTGACATAGGCCACGAACATCCGGATTACCGCCAGCGCGACGGCGAACGAGACCGCAAAGCCCACCGCGATCTCGGTCCAGCCGACCGGGCCGGTTCCGGCCATCAGCTCGGCCCGGTTATCGATCAGTTCGAGGGTCGTCGCGCCCAGCATGGTCGGGATGGCGAGGAAAAAGCTGAATTCGGCAGCCGTGCGCCGCTCGATCCCCATGGCGAGCGCGCCCATGATCGTCGCGCCCGAACGGCTGACGCCCGGGATCATCGAAATGCACTGGAACAAGCCCACGCCCAGCGCCTGCCGCGCGGGCAGCTGCGCCACCCCGCTCGGCCCGCCGGGCCTGGCCCAGCGCTCGATCCCCAGGATCGCGATACCGCCGAGGATCAGCGCCCAGGCCACCACCATCGGGCTGGCGAGCAGCATATGGATATAGTCCTTGAGCAGCAGCCCCAGCACCGCCGAGGGCAGGAAGGCGAGCAGGATGTTGCGCACGAAGGCAATGCTCATCGGCTCAAGCCGCAGCAGGCCCATGCCCACCGCCCAGAAGGTGCGCCAGTACTGTACCACCACGGCGAGGATCGCACCGAGCTGGATCACCACGTTGAACACCGCCCAGGTCTTCGCATCATAGCCGAAGACTTCGGAGGCGAGCACGAGGTGGCCGGTGGAGGACACCGGGATGAACTCGGTTACCCCTTCGACGATGCCCAGCAGGATGGCGGTGACGATCGTGTCCATTACGGGTGCTCCGCCGCCGCGAAGGCGCGTTCATCGAATTGCAGCGCGGCCAGGCGCGCATAGAGACCGCCGGCCCGGGTCAGCTCGTCATGGCTGCCCTGCTCGACGATCCGGCCCTTGTCCATCACCACGATCCGGTCCGCCCCGCGCACCGTGGCAAGGCGGTGGGCGATGACCAGCGTGGTGCGGCTCTGCATCAGGCGGTCGAGCGCGTCCTGCACCAGCCGCTCGCTTTCGGCGTCGAGCGCGCTGGTCGCTTCATCGAGCAGCAGGATCGGCGCCTCGCGCAGGACCGCGCGGGCAATCGCGATGCGCTGGCGCTGCCCGCCGGACAGGCGCGCGCCGCCTTCGCCCAGGAACGTGTCGAGCCCTTCGGGCAGTTCGCGCAGGAAAGTCTCGGCATTGGCGGCGCGGGCCGCTTCCCAGATCTGCTCGTCGCTCGCCGCCCAGTTGCCATAGCGCAGGTTGTCGCGGGCATTGGCGGCAAACAGCACGCCTTCCTGCGGGACCAGCGCCATGCGGCGCCGCACTTCGGCGGGATCGACCGCGGTCAGCGGCACGCCATCGAGTTTGATGGTCCCGGCCTGCGGATCGTAAAACCGCTCCGCCAGCTGGAACAGGGTCGACTTGCCCGCACCCGAGGGGCCGACGATGGCCACCGTCTCGCCCGGCTCGACGGTCAGCGTGAAATCGGCGAGCGCGGCCGTTTCCAGCCGCGTGGGATAGCGGAAGCTGACATTCTCGAACGCCAGCTTGCCGCGCGCGGGCTCCGGCAGGGTCTGCGGCCGGGCCGGAGCGGCGATGGCGGGCTTTTCATTGAGCAGTTCGTTGAGACGGCTCGCCGCGCCCGCGCCGCGCAGCAGGTCGCCATAGACTTCGGTCAGCGCGCCGAAGGCTCCGGCGACGATCCCGCCAGTGAAGACAAAGGCCGCGATCGTGCCGCCGGAAACCTTGCCCTCGGCCACGCTCAATGCGCCTTCCCACATCAGCAGGGTGATCCCGCCGAACACCAGCAGGATGACCACGGCGGTCATCACCGCACGGATCAGGATGCGGCGCTTGGCCGTGGCGAAGGTCTGTTCCACGACCCGGCTGAAGGCGGAGCGTTCATGCTCTTCCTGGTTGAATGCCTGGACCACCCGCATCGCGCCCAGCACTTCAGAGGTGCGCGCGCCGATGTCCGCCACGCGGTCCTGGCTGGTGCGCGAGACATTGCGCAACCGCCGCCCGAACCAGGTGATCGGCAGGATCACCAGCGGAATGCCAAGCACCAGCACTGCCGTGAGCTTGGGGGCAAGGAAGAACAGGTATGTGATCCCGCCGATCCCGGTGATGAGATTGCGCAGCGCCACCGATACCGTGGTGCCGACGACCTGCTCGATCACCGCCGTGTCCGAAGTCATCCGTGAGGAAATCTCCTTGGGGCTGTTCTCCTCGAAGAAGCTGGGGGGCAGCCGCAACAGGTTGGACTGCACGCGGTAGCGGATATCGCCCACCACCCGCTCGCCCAGCCAGGAGACGAAATAGAAGCGCAGTGCGGTGGCCACACCCAGCACAACCACGATCATAAGGAGATAGCGGAACGATGTGGCGATCGTATCGGCATTGGCTCCCGGCCCGAACGCCTGGTCGACGATAACCTTGAAGCGTGCAGGGATGGCGATGGTCGCGGTGGAAGTGGTCAGCAGCGCCAGCAGGGCGATGCCGACCTGCCTGGGGTACTTCGCCGTTTCGCGCCAGATCATTCGCAGCGGGCCGAGCGTCCGCGCGGGCTTTGCTTCGGATTCGCTGGCAGGGCTCGGCGCGGCGTCTGCGCCATCCGGTTCGGAACTCATCGCCGCGCCCTAGCACTTTCCGGAAGGCACGTAAGCGGGAAATGCGCAGCACCGCTTGTGCGGCGCGGCGTGAAATTGTGCATTGCACAATGGTCGAATTGGCGGCACGGTGACCCCAAGGAATCCGGCTCCGGCCGGACTGCGGGGGACTGAACCGTGCTTTATACCGCTTATGAACTCCAGCGTTCGTGGATGAACGCCGCCAGCACCTGGGCCTCGGTCGGTGCGCAGATGCTCAACAATCCGGCGCTGCCGTTCGGCTACACCGGCCTCGCCCCGGTGATGGCTTCCGCGCTGGAAGTCTTCGCCCACGCCAGCGCCGCCTATGGCAAGCCGGCCTTCGATATCGAGACGGTCGAAGTGGACGGCACGGTCCATCCCGTGACCGAGGCGATCGTGGTCCACCGTCCGTGGGGCAACCTGTTGCGCTTCACCCACCCGGGCCTGCCGGAAAACGCACCGCGCCTGCTGATCGTCGCGCCGATGAGCGGCCACTTCGCGACCCTGCTGCGCGGCACGGTCGCCCGGATGATCGAACGCTGCGAAGTGTTCATCACCGACTGGGCGGACGCCAAGATGGTGCCGCTGAAGGAAGGCGAGTTCGATCTCGATGATTACATCGACTACGTGATCGGCTTCCTCGAGCACATCGGGCCCGGTGCCCACATGCTGGCGGTGTGCCAGCCCTCGGTTCCGGCACTGGCGGTCACTGCGCTCCTCAATGAATCCAAGCATCCCTGCCGCCCGGTCACCCTGACCATGATGGGCGGCCCGATCGACACGCGCGAGGCGCCGACCACGGTCAATGACCTTGCCATGCAGCGCCCGATCGAATGGTTCCGTCATACGGTGATCGGCACCGTGCCGCTGCAGTATCCGGGTGCAGGTCGGCGGGTCTATCCGGGCTTCATGCAGCTGGCCGGCTTCATGAGCATGAATCTGGGCAACCACATGCTCAGCCATTACCACATGTTCAAGCACCTGGTGGACGGCGACGGCGAAAGCGCCGAGGCGACCAAGACCTTCTACGATGAATACCGCGCGGTCTGCGATCTCAACGCGGCCTATTACCTCCAGACGGTGGAAGAGGTGTTCCAGAAGCATTCGCTGCCCAACGGCACCTTCGTCCACCGCGGCAAGACGGTTGACCTCGGCAAGATCAAGGACACCGCACTGCTGGCGGTCGAGGGCGAGCGGGATGATATTTCGGGCATCGGCCAGACCAGGGCCGCGCTCCATCTTGCCACCGGACTCGCCGCGGCGAAGAAGCAGTATCACCTTGCCCCGGAAGTCGGCCACTACGGCATCTTCAACGGCAGCAAGTGGCGCGAGAAGATCGCTCCCGTGCTGGAAGAATGGATCGCCCGGCACGACCGTCCGGCGCTCAAGGTGGTCGCCTAGGGCGCAGGCGTCCTGCTGGCGAACAGCCGCTTCAACACCTTGCGGGCGAGCAGCAGCAGCCAGACGGTGAGTACCAGCAGCACCAGCGCCACCACTCCGGCGGCGATGGGATAGCTATAGGCCAGCACGAGCAGCCCCCCTGTCAGGACGTCCTCCGCAGTGGAGACGGCGACGTTGCTGAACGGCTCCGGACTAGTGTTGACCGCCGCCCGGGCGCTAGCCTTGCCGCCATGCGCCAGCAGGCTCGCCCCTCCGCCCAGGATGAAGGCGATGGCCTGGGTCGCGGGATCGGCAGGATCGACCACGGCCAGCGCCAGCAGCGCCCCGCCGAGCGGACGGATCACGGTGTGGAGCGTGTCCCAGGCGGAATCGAGCCAGGCGATCTTGTCGGCAAAGAATTCTACAAAGGCGGCTAGCCCTGCCGCACCCATTACCCACGGGCTGGCCAGCACCTTCAGCGCAGCAAGATGTTCCGGCAGCGGCAGCACGTCGAAATACATGGCAAGGCCGGTTGCCAGTACACAGAGATAAAGTCGCCAGCCCGAAAGCAGGCTGACGCTGGCCGCAAGGCCCAGGATTTCGGCAATGCCCAGCTGGCCTGTCATGGCGCCTCTCCCCCAAGCTGCCCCGGCGCAGGAAGGTGCGCGCAGCCCGCGCGTTTGGCAAGCCTAGCGGGTCAGGTCCGGATCGGCCTCCAGCCCAGGATCGAGCTGGACCCCGAAGGAATTGAGCAGCATCGAGACCTGGGTGTACTGGCCCACGGTATAGACAAGGTCCATCCGCCCCCGGTCGCCCAGCGGCTCCAGTGCCTGCCAGACCGGGTTGGACACATGATGGTCGCGAACCAGATCGTCACACGCGCCCAGGATCGCGGCCTCGAGCGGTTCCCAGCCGGACGCGCCCGGCCCCTGCTTGATCGCGGCGATTTCGGCGTCGCTGATTCCGGCCTGCCGACCGATCACGCAGTGCTGCGCCCATTCGTAGCCCGCGCCGCAGAGAAAGCCGGTGCGCAGGATCGCCAGTTCGCGCTGGCGCGCAGTCAGGCTGTTGGCGTGGGACAGGACATAGTTGCCCCAAGCCAGGAACGCCCGGAACGATTCCGGCGCACGGGCCATGGTGCGGAAGATGTTGTAGCCGCGCGCCTGCTCCGGCAGCGCGGCCAATGCTTCCCGCGCCGCCGGATCAAGCTCGACATCGCCGAGCGGCTCGATCCGGGGCGCGGGGAGCCGCATCAGAGGACCTCGAACAGGCCGGCAGCGCCCATGCCGCCGCCGACGCACATGGTGACGACCACGTACTTCGCGCCGCGGCGCTTGCCTTCCATCAGGGCGTGGATCGTGCAGCGCGCACCGGTCATGCCATAGGGATGGCCAATGGCGATCGAGCCGCCGTTGACGTTGAGCCGCTCGTCAGGGATGCCGAGCCGGTCGCGGCAGTAGAGCACCTGCACCGCGAAGGCCTCGTTCAGTTCCCACACGCCGACGTCGTCCATGCTGACGCCGAACCGGCTGAGCAGCTTGGGGATCGCGAAGACCGGGCCGATGCCCATCTCGTCGGGCTCGGTGCCGGCAACGGCCATGCCGACATAGCGGCCGAGCGGGGCCAGGCCTTTCTTCGCGGCGAGCGCGGCTTCCATCACCACCACCGCAGCCGAACCGTCCGACAGCTGGCTGGCGTTGCCGGCGGTGACGATCCCGTCGGGCAGCACCGGGCCGAGCGACTTGAGGCCCTCCAGCGTGGTTTCGGGGCGATTGCCCTCGTCCTTCGCCAGGGTCACTTCCTTCATCGTGACTTCGCCGGTTTCCTTGTTGGTCACGGCCATGGTCGCGGTGCAGGGGACGATCTCGTCCGCGAACAGGTTCGCGGCCTGGGCGGCGGCGGTGCGCTGCTGCGACTGCAGGGCATATTCATCGCAGGCATCGCGGCTGATGCCATAGCGCTTGCCGACGATCTCGGCGGTCTGCAGCATCGGCATGTAGATGGCATTGTGCATCGCCATCAGGCTGGGGTCCGGCTGGACGCGCATGTCCTTGGTCTGGACAAGGCTGATCGATTCCTGGCCGCCTGCGGCCACCACATCCATCCTGTCAAACACCACCTGCTTGCTGGCAGTGGCGATCGACATCAGGCCCGAGGAGCACTGGCGGTCCATGCTCATGGCAGAAACGGTGACCGGCAGGCCTGCGCGCAGCGCGACCTGACGGCCGATGTTGCCGGCCTGCGCACCCTGCTGGAGCGCCGAGCCCCAGACCACGTCGTCCACTTCGGCGCCTTCGATCCCGGCGCGGGCGATTGCCGCTTCCAGGCTGAGCGCGCCGAGCGTGGCGCCCGGGGTGGCATTGAAGGCACCGCGATAGGCCCGGCCAATCGGCGTTCGGGCGGCGGCAACGATGACTGCGTCACGTGACATAGGAAATTCCCTGGTTAGCTGAAAACGGATCCATCCCGGGGAGGAGCCGGATCAGACGAAGAACTGCATCACCCATTCGGCGATCAGCGCGGGCTTGTCCTCGCCCTCGATCTCGATGGTGTATTCGTTGGTCTGCTGCCACTGGCCGGGGCGCTTCTCGACCAGGTCGAGCAACTTGACGTGGGCGCGCACGCGCTTGCCGGCGCGGACCGGCGAGATGAAGCGGGTCTTGTTGCCGCCGTAGTTGACGCCCATTTTGACGTCGCTGACGCGCGCACCTTCGGTCATGGCGCTCAGCACCGGAATCAGCGACAGGGTCAGGAAGCCGTGCGCGATGGTCCCGCCGAACGGGGTCAGCTTGGCCTTTTCCTCGTCGATGTGGATGAACTGGAAGTCACCCGTTGCCTCGGCGAACTTGTTGATGCGTTCCTGGGTAACCTCGAACCAGTCCGAAGTCCCGATCACCTGGCCAACCTTGGCCTGCAGTTCCTGCGGAGTCATGCGCCTCTCCTCTCATGGCTGGACAGGCGTTGTCATGGCCCAAGCCGCGCGGCGTTGCAACGTGGTGCAGAGTGCCGTTACGGCAAGGCGGATGGCTGGATCGCGCGCAGGCGCGAATCACTCTGCCGGAAGCGCGGCGGGCATCTGCGCCCAGCGCGGCGGGCGGCGATTGAGCCAGCGCTGGGCGGGCTTCTCCAGCCCGTAATAGAGCGCCGCCGAGGATGCGAGCACCAGCGCGAGGAACCCCGCAAGGTCGATCCAGCCAAGCTGGAGCGAAGCATCGACGCAGGCGATCTTGTAGACAATGAACAGCAGGAAATGGGCAAGGTAGGTGGAATAGCTGACCTCGCCCAGCCAGGTCAGCGCCTTGCCGCCCAGCAGCCGCGCCACCGGCCCCCGATCCAGCGCGAGCGCGAGCAGGCCGGTGAAGAAGGCGGCGGGCACCCAGGCGGTTTCCGGCAGGCTGAAGGTCCACGCCCCCGCGACGATTCCGGCGCAGGCCAGCGCCGCCATCACTCCGGCGCGCGACACAGCGCGCCAGCGTTGCCACAGCAGGCACAGGACCATGCCCATCGCGAAACCGGCCAGGCAGCGCCACAACCCGGTCTGCGGGATGTCCGCGCCCAGCGTCCCGCGTCCGGTCAGCGCGAACAGCAAAAACAGCGCGCCCGCCAAACCTGCGGCCAGTCCTAGCAGCGCCCAGCCGGGGAGCCGCTCCCACCTCGCAGCGAAGACCAGCAGCGGAAACAGCAGGTAGGCGGCGAATTCGGTGCTGATCGACCAGGCGGGGTGGTTCCAGGCAAGGTCGCCGGTCAGTCCCCAGTTCTGGATCAGCAGCATGTGGAGCGGCAGCTCGGCCAGCGGATAGCCCGATGCGTCCCGCCCCGTCGCCAGCAGCAGTCCGGCAAAGACCACGAACGCTGCGAGGATCGCGCCGTGCAGCGGCCAGACCCGGGCAAATCTCCGCCAAAGGAACAACCGCGCCTCGTACCAGCCGCCATCCCGCAGGCGCGCGGCGTAGTTGTACCAGATGACGAAGCCCGAGAGGATGAAGAACAGGTCGACCGCCAGATATCCCTTGCCCAGCGCCGCGATCGCGGGCGCGGGCAGCAGCCCGGCGAGCGAGAGGCGGATATGGTAGAGTACCACCCCCCAGGCCGCGATCCCGCGGATGCCGGTCAGCGCATCGAGATGGCGGGGAGCGGCGCGGGTCATGCCGCCTCCGTTCGCAGCACGGGCGCGCGGCGGATCGCGGGCGGGCGGCGCGGCGCGTCGACCCGCTTAAGGTAGCTCCACAGCCCGCATTGCAGCCCGATCAGCATGAAGATGAACGGCTGGAAGGCGATGCCGACAAACAGAGAGCCGGTGAGGTAGACCAGTTGCGCCTGCTGGAGCGCATTGGCGAGCGGGGCCTGCCAACCCATCCCCGGCCCGGTCCGCTTGCTCCAGCGCCTGCGAATGCGCTCCATCTGCCACAGCCCCAGCGCGTGAAGCCACAGCCACAGCGCCAGCCCAGGCCAGCCCTGTTCGCCCAGCATCTCGAAATAGCTGGAATGGTAGGCGCGCGATTCGTCGTAGGCTTCGTTGACGTCGACCGAGACATTGTTCCCCGTGCCTTCGACATCGTGCATCTCGACCTTGATCTTGTTGCCGCGATAGGCGTCGAACCCGCCGCCGAACGGGTTGTCCTTCACGTAGTCGAGCGTCCACATCCACACCGCGACGCGGGTGGAGGCCGACTGGTCGGCCTTGTGGTTCTCAATCGTGCTCATCCGCTTGGTATAGCTTTCGGGCAGGAACGGGATTGCCGCCAGCACGACCGCTGCCGCCATCGTGATGTAGAGAAAACGCCGTTTGACGCTGCGCAGCGACAGCACCGCGACCAGGCCAATGCACAGCAGCCCGGTGCGGGTCTGGGTGCCGATCGGGATCAGCAGGCAGGCAAAGGTCAGCGCGACCGCGAACAGGGTGGTGCGCCAGTCGCGCGGGAATATCGTGCCGTGGCGCGCTGCCCACCACACCAGCGGGATCATCGCCACCGCCACCATCGACAGGGTCGAGCCTTCGTAAAGCCCGGCATTGTCGGCCACGAACAGGCGCAGCGTGCCGTAGCCGCCGCCGCCGCCCAGGGTCTTGATCCCGCCGCTGATGATGATCGCGCCCGCGGTCAGCACCATGACCAGCACCGCGGATTCGATCCTCAGGCGCGTGCGCAGGGTCAGCGGCAGGAACAGCGCGAAGACCAGCGATTTCCACACCCAGCCCCATTTCTCGAGCGCAGGTTCGGGGAAGTCCGCCATGGTGGTGGTGATGCCGCAATAGACCAGCAGGATCAGGATCAGCGACTGGCGCAGGGTGAACCGGCTGTCCTCCTTGGCATCGAGCACCAGCCAGCCGAGAAAGGCGAGCACGAAGGCGATCAGCGAAATCGGCAGCGAGGCGAGCAGCGACCAGCTGATCTTCTGCGGCACCAGGATGTCGATGTAGAGATAGGCCAGCACCCACAGGAACGGGCGTCGCAGCCCCGCCGCCAGCAGCGCCAGGGTGAAGCCGGTGATGGCGAGATCAAGCACGCGGAAGCTTCCCGCCAGGCGCGGGCTGGTCGGCGTTCGCCTGCGCTTCGCTATCCGGCGCTTCCTCGCGGTCCAGCGCATCGCTTTGCAGCAGGCGCCAGAACGCCAGCGCGATCAGGCCATGCGTCAGCGCCAGGGCGAAGTTATCGATCATGGCCAAGGGCCTAGCAGCACGGAGTTGACGCTGCGTTAAGGCAATTGGCCTAAGTCCCGGCGCGATGACCAGGGTCCTACACGTTCTCGACCATTCGCTGCCGCTTCACAGCGGCTACACCTTCCGGACCCGCGCGATCATGACCGCGCAGGCGGCACAAGGCATTAAAGTGCGCGGAATCACGGGCCTGCGTCATCTGGCCGACGGACCGGATCAGGAACTGGCCGAAGGCCTGACCTTTCATCGCACCCGGGGAACGGCAAGCGGCCCGCCGGGATGGCGCGAATGGCGCGAGATCATCCTGCTGGCGCGCGCGATCGAACGCGTGGCGGCAGAATGGCGCCCGGACGTGCTACACGCCCACTCCCCGGCGCTGTGCGGCAAGGCAGCCCTGATCGCCGGGCGCAGGCTGGGCCTGCCCGTCGTCTACGAAATCCGCGCCTTCTGGGAAGACGCCGCCGTTTCCAATGGCACCGGGACGGAAGGCAACCTCAAGTACCGTCTGACCCGCGCGCTCGAAGACCATGTCGTTGCGCGGGCCGACGCGGTGGTCACGATCTGCCATGGCCTCAAGCAAGACCTGGTGGCGCGTGGGAACGACCCGGCGCGCATCACCATCAGCCCCAACGGGGTCGACCTTGCGCTGTTTGGCGAAGCGGCAAGGCCCGATGCGATGCTTGCCGAGGACCTGGAGCTGGGAACCGGCCCGGTGATCGGCTTCATCGGCAGCTTCTATGATTACGAAGGCCTCGACGACCTGATCGCGGCGATGCCGCTGCTGCTCCGCGAGATACCGGACGCGCGCCTGCTGCTGGTAGGCGGTGGGCCGTGCGATACTGCGCTGAAGGCCCAGGCCGAGGCATCGGGCGCCGCGCATGCAATCCGGTTCACCGGGCGCGTTCCGCACCGCGAGGTCGAACGCTACTACGCGCTGATGGATGTCATGGCCTACCCCCGCAAGGCGAGCCGCCTGACCGAGCTGGTCACCCCGCTCAAGCCGCTGGAGGCCATGGCCCAGGGCAAGCTGGTCGCCGCCTCTGCGGTCGGCGGCCACCGCGAACTGATTGCCGACGGGAAAACCGGCACCCTCTTCGCGCCTGACGATCCGGCGGCCTGTGCTGCCGCGCTGGCCGGGCTCCTTGCCGACCGCGGCGGTTGGAACGCGCGCCGCGCGGCGGGGCGCGATCACGTTGCCGCCAATCATGACTGGGCGAAGAATGTTCATCGTTATCATGATGTTTACCAAAGGCTGATAGCCCGAAGTCTGGGTCGCAATAGTCAGAAAGCTCTAGAGGCTGAATGATTTGCGCATCGAAGGACTGACAGGGGTTATTGCATAGTGGCCAACAACAAGCGCAAGACCGGCAAGGCCAAGCCCATCACCAGCCATCAGCTGTTTCCGGCTGTCGTGGCCTTGTGGTTCGGGGCGTTGTTCGGTCTCGGCAGTCTGGCGATTCGTCCCTCGCTGATCGAGCAGGCGGTGATCGCCAGCAAGATCGATCTGGTGATTCCCGCAGCCGCCCCGCCGCTGGGCGTGACCGCCCGCATCCTGATTGCGCTGATCCTCTCCGCGCTGGGCGCCGCGATTGGCGCCGCGCTGGCGCGCCGTATCGCCCGGCCGAAGCTGGAAGTCCGTCAGCGCAAGCGCGGCGCCACCAACCTTGACGCGCAGGCCGAGGAATCGCCTTTCAATGCCAGCGTGATCGACCCGCCGGTCCGCCAGCCGATCTCCGCCCGCGAGGAGCTTGGCACCGACAGCTTCGACAGCGCCGAACAGCAGGTCGCGCTTGGCGGACGTCGGCGCGCGCTCGCCATCGATCACGACGCGGGCGACTTCGTTCCCTATGATACCGCCCCGCTCCCTGGCGGGCAGCTCCAGATTCTCGACGTCGGGGGCGACGAATTCGGCGCAGCCGCAGCCCAGTCGCTGGCCGAGCCGCTCGACCTTGGCGAATTCTCACCGCCGCAGCCGTTCGTTGCCGAGCCTGCCCCCACGCTGACTCAGGCCGTACCGGCCCAGCTCGATTGGTCGCAGGCGCGTCCGATCCTGGATGTCGGGCTTGAACCCGTCGCCCCGCCTCCGTTCGCCGCCCCTGTCGAGGCCGCGCCCGCTGCGCGCCAGGTCTTCCAGCCGATGCAGGTCGAACCGGGCGATTGCGAAAACGAAGACGCTGCTCTCGCAGCCTCGGAAGCTGACGCCGCCCCGGCCTCCTTCGCCGCGCCCAATTCGGCCGCGGTCAACGAACCGCGCCAGATCTTCGGCATGCCGGTCGAGGACGGAGCAGTTCCGCGCGAGGCAGTGAAAGCCGCCGGCTATCAGGTGTCGGTGTTCGATGCTCCTGAGCCCAGCCCCCTGTTCGACCGGTCATCCAGCGAGAAGATCGAGACGACGGCACCTGCGGCAGCCCCGGCCGCGCCGACCGAGCCCCTGCCCAGCCCGGCCGGGCTCGACATGACCGACCTTGCCGCCCGTCTGGCCGAATCGATGCAGCGCCGCCGCGCCGCACGCAGCGCGGCCCAGCAGGTCGCCCCGGCACCCGTTGAGGAACCAGTGGAGGCGCCCAGCCTTCCCGCTGCCTGTGAACCGGAAGTTGCGCAAGACGAGCCAGCACCGCTAGCGGCGGCCCTGGTCGAGACGTTGCAGGAGCAGCGCGAACCCACCCCGGCTCCCTCTTTCACCCGCTTCGATCCCTTTGCGAATCTGCCGCCGATCATCATTCCTGAGGACAAGCCGGAACCGGCGGGACCCGCCGCGCCGTTCGCCGAGGCTGGAGCCGCGGTCGCTGAAGCGCTGCCCATCGCGCCGCCCCCCGCTCCGCTGGCCATGCCTGCCGCGCTGCGTCCGCTGCCGATCGACGATGCGCAGCTCGACGACGAGCCGCTCGACAGCCTGCTGCCGCCGCGCCGATTCGCCTCACCCGCGTTGCAGTCTGAACCGGTTACGCCTGCTCCCGTTGAGCACGCTCTTGCCGAGCCCGCTTCTGCTCCGATGCCTTCGGGCATGGAACTGACCGGGGCCGAAATCGAAGAACCGGTCGAAGAGGCCGTCGTTCCCGAAGAAAACTATGGTTCGCTGCTCGAACTCGGCCGCCTCACGCCCAGCAATCCGTTCGTGCGGATCGAGGAACCGGAGGCGGACTATCAGGCGGTCGAACCCGTCGTGATCTTCCCGGGACAGGCGAGCAGGCCTGCACCGATCCCCGCGCAGTTCGCCGCGCCCGCGGCTCAGGCAGCGCCATTCGCCGCTCCGGCTTCACTGGAGGCGGCTAGCGGAGAGGTCGCCTCGTTCCGCCGCTTCGACGCTCCGGCCCAGGCCGGACAGGGTCAGCCGGTGGCCGCCGCTCCCGCCGCCGGACCGGCGCTCGATCCGGCGGAAACCGAACTCGCCCTGCGCTCCGCGCTCGCCAATCTTCAGCGGATGAGCGGCGCGGCCTGATCGTCGCCCTTCCGACCTGATTCCAGCAACCGACAGAACGCTCCCGGGCTTGCCTCGCGGGGCGTTCGCGGTATTTGGAGCCCGCACGCGCCTTTTCGCGGTTGCAAAAACACCTTCCTGTCGCCAAGGGGAAACCTCGCGCAATTTTCGCTGCTTTTCGCGGCTGGGGAAGTTGCGCTTAATTGCCGGAAATCAGCGATTAGCGCCCCTTTTTGCGCGAATCGTCGGCTACGGCACCAGACAGGATGGAAGTATCGATGGGTTTGCCTGCGCCTCAGGGGCTTTACGATCCGCGCAACGAGCATGACGCATGCGGTGTGGGCTTTGTCGCCCATATCAAGGGTGCGAAAAGCCACGCGATCATTAGCCAGGCGCTGGAAATTCTGAAAAACATCGACCACCGCGGCGCGGTCGGCGCCGACCCGCTGCTGGGTGTAGGCGCGGGCATCCAGATCCAGCTGCCCGACGCGCTCTATCGCAAGTGGGCCGATGGCGAAGGGCTGAAGCTGCCGCAGCCGGGCGACTATGCCGTCGCCATGTGCTTCCTGCCGCAGGACGAAGCCTCGCGCGAGTTCATCGTCGGCACCTTCGAGAAGTTCATCGCCAAGGAAGGCCAGCGCCTGATCGGCTGGCGCGACGTTCCGGTAACGCTTGACGGCCTTGGCAAGACGGTGATCGCCGAAATGCCGGTGATCCGCCAGTGCTTCGTCGCGCGCGGCGAAAACTGCGAGGATCAGGACGCGTTCGAACGCAAGATCCTGGCGATCCGCAAGCAGACCCAGAACCCGCTGGCAGCCCTCGCTGAAAAGCACGGTCTGCCCGGCCTGACCGAGCTCTACATGCCGAGCTTCTCGAGCCGCACCGTGGTCTACAAGGGCCTGCTGCTCGCCACCCAGGTCGGCAGCTTCTACGACGACCTGCGTGATCCGGACTGCGTTTCGGCGCTCGGCCTGGTTCACCAGCGCTTTTCGACCAACACCTTCCCCAGCTGGAAGCTGGCGCACCCCTATCGCTTCATCGCCCACAACGGCGAGATCAACACGGTGCGCGGCAACGTCAACTGGATGAACGCTCGCCGCCGCACGATGGAAAGCGAACTGCTGGGCGCTGACCTCGACAAGATGTGGCCGCTGATCCCGCACGGCCAGTCGGACACGGCCTGCCTCGACAACGCGCTCGAACTGCTACTCGCGGGCGGCTACAGCCTAGCCCACGCGGTGATGATGCTGATTCCGGAAGCCTGGGCTGGCAACCCGCTGATGGATGCCAAGCGCCGCGCCTTCTACGAATACCATGCCGCACTGATGGAGCCGTGGGACGGCCCGGCCGCCGTGGCCTTCACCGATGGTCGCCAGATCGGCGCCACGCTTGATCGCAACGGCCTGCGCCCGGCGCGCTTCCTTGTCACCGATGACGACATCGTCGTCATGGCTTCCGAAAGCGGCGTGCTGCCGATCAAGGAAGAGAACATCGTGCGCAAGTGGCGGCTCCAGCCGGGCCGCATGCTGCTGATCGACTTCGAACAGGGTCGGATCATCGAGGACGAGGAGCTCAAGGCCCAGCTCGCCGCCGAGCAGCCCTATGAGGACTGGCTCGAAGCCGCGCAGTACAAGCTCAAGGACCTCGACCTGGTCGAGCCGGAACTGGCGCAGCTGGCGGTGGAAACCACCAGCCTGCTCGATCGCCAGCAGGCCTTCGGTTACACCCAGGAAGACGTCTCCAAGTTCCTTGAGCCGATGGCAGCCAAGGGCGACGATCCGATCGGGTCGATGGGCACCGATACGCCGATCGCGGTGCTGTCGAGCCGCAGTCGCCTGCTCTACGACTATTTCAAGCAGAACTTCGCCCAGGTCACCAACCCGCCGATCGACCCGATTCGCGAGGAACTGGTGATGAGCCTGGTCAGCATGATCGGCCCGCGCCCAAACCTGCTGGGCATGGAAGCCGGCACCCACAAGCGCCTGGAAGTCGACCAGCCGATCCTGACCAACGAGGAAGTAGCCAAGATCCGCTCGGTCGAGGCTGCACTCGACGGCGCCTTCCGCACCGAGACGATCGACATGACCTGGGACGCGCGCACCGGCGCGGCGGGCCTGGAAATGGCGATCAAGGAAATGTGCTGGGCGGCGACCGAAGCCGTGCTGCAGGACAAGAACATCCTGATCCTGTCCGACCGCGCCCAGGGGCCTGA
Source organism: Novosphingobium sp. (assembly GCA_041912655.1). Taxonomy (GTDB): domain Bacteria; phylum Pseudomonadota; class Alphaproteobacteria; order Sphingomonadales; family Sphingomonadaceae; genus Novosphingobium. The sequence continues at coordinate 50,797 of JAYRMP010000012.1, forward strand.
CCGCATCCCGATGCCGGCCCTGCTGGCGACCGCGGCGGTGCACCACCACCTCGTCCGCCAGGGCCTGCGCATGCAGACCGGCCTCGTCGTCGAAACCGGCGAAGCGCGCGAAGTGCACCACTTCTGCGTTCTGGCGGGTTATGGCGCGGAAGCGATCAACCCATATGTCGCCTTCGAGACGATCGAGGATATCCGCGTCCGCAAGGAATTGCCGCTGGATGCCAAGACCGTCCAGAAGAACTACATCAAGGCGATCGGCAAGGGCGTGCTCAAGGTGATGTCCAAGATGGGCATCAGCACCTACCAGTCGTACTGCGGTGCGCAGATCTTCGACGCGGTCGGCCTGTCGAGCAAGTTCATCAACGCCTACTTCACCGGCACCGCGACGACCATCGAAGGCGTCGGGCTGGAACAGGTGGCCGAAGAGGCGGTGCGCCGCCACCAGGCCGCCTATGGTGACAACCCGATCTACCGCAAGATGCTCGACGTCGGCGGGATGTACGGCCTGCGCCTGCGCGGCGAGGAACACGCCTGGACCGCGCAGAACATCGCCCAGCTCCAGCATGCGGTGCGCGGGAACGACTGGAAGAACTACGAAGAGTTCGCCAAGTCGATCAACGACCAGTCGAGCCGGATGCTGACGATCCGCGGCCTGATGGAATTCCGCAAGGCCGACAAGCCGATCGACATCAGCGAGGTCGAACCGGCGAGCGAAATCGTCAAGCGCTTCGCCACCGGCGCGATGAGCTATGGCTCGATCAGCTGGGAAGCGCACACTACGCTGGCTGCGGCGATGAACAAGATCGGCGGCAAGTCGAACACCGGCGAAGGCGGCGAGGATCCGCGCCGCTTCAAGCCGATGCCCGATGGGCGCAACCTGCGCTCGGCGATCAAGCAGGTCGCCTCGGGCCGGTTCGGCGTGACCACCGAATACCTCGTCAACGCCGACGACGTGCAGATCAAGATGGCCCAGGGCGCCAAGCCCGGTGAAGGCGGCCAGCTGCCCGGCGACAAGGTCGACAAGACCATCGGCGCGACCCGCCATTCAACCCCGGGCGTCGGCCTGATCAGCCCGCCGCCGCACCATGACATCTATTCGATCGAGGATCTGGCCCAGCTGATCCACGACCTGAAGAACGTCAACACCGGCGCGCGGATCTCGGTCAAGCTGGTCTCGGAAGTCGGCGTCGGCACGGTTGCGGCAGGCGTTTCCAAGGCGCGCGCGGACCATGTGACGATCTCGGGCTACGAGGGCGGCACCGGCGCTTCGCCGCTGACCTCGCTGACCCATGCGGGCAGCCCG